>CAZKIZ010000151.1:0-7693 GCA_964552935.1 uncultured Rhodohalobacter sp.
CGTGATATTTTTCCCAAATATCGGTGACCGCTCAGCGCGATGGCCAGGATATCCTGGATACCCACCAGGGGCAGGTTGCCGGCATGCAGGCACATTACGGTTTTCTGATTTGTGCCCGAATTCAAACCGGCCTGTTCAGCCCATAGGATGAACTCCTCTTTTTTTAACCTCTTTTTAAGTGTTTGAACCTGGTATTTAATATCCTGAAAACTGAAATGCCCTTCATTTACCGTTTTGTCAATCGCCTCTTTGAGGCTGTAGTTGTCAGGCCTGAGCCATTCGTCAACAGAGCGCTGAACCCGTTCAATTCTATCTAAAACCTGACTATCCATCTCTAATCCTGGTCTATTAAAAAATTGCAGCCGCGCAGATCGGCGGGATTCCAACGCCCGGAAACTGAAATTCGGCCTTCCTCGTCTGCCACACCGCGATCTTCCGTCAGGATAAACGGACAGCTATATATATTTGCAAGATCAATGATCCCGATTTTCCCTTCAATTTCAGGGGCATATCTGCGTGTTGGGTCTTCCGGATCGCGGATGGAGGCGTGCATCCAGTGAGGGGTTGTGAGCCACTCCGAACCGATGGCATACATCTGGCTCAATAGCTCACACATTCCGTATTCTGAATGAATCTGTTTTTTCGGGAGATTGAATCCATCTGAAAGCTCATCTCGAAGTTCCTGCTTACTCATCTCGCGGCGATACGTTTTCATCCCCCCTGTTTCTATGATGTGTGCGGTTTTCGGCAGCGGAGATGACCCCAAATCAATGAGGTCTAAAAGGCCAAAAGCGGCGCCAAATAGAACGATTGTACGATCAGGGCGATAAAGCTCTTCAAACATTTCTTTTTTAAGCGGCTGACCGAGCGGCAGGAATTGGCTCAGCCCTATCGGATCATTTTCGATCAGGTGATTCAGCATCCACAACAGGGATGAATCGGGGTTATCGCTGTAGCCGGGCGCATAGCACAAAATGGTGGTGAACTCCGTATCAAAATGTTCGTTGAATCCATCCTGAATCGCTTTTCTGTAGATCCATGAATCTGCCACATGATGCCGGCTTCTGCTCATGGACCCTGTTCCTGAGCTCTTAAATATTAGCTCGGGCTCTTTTCCCTCCGCTATCAATTCCAGCTCTTTAAAGGCCCGGATCGGCATCAACGGAATTTCGGCAACAGAATCGGGCTGCTGATTCTCGCCAAAAAAGTGTGAGGCAAAAACCTTGTAGATCGGATTATTCACAACCTGGTATCGATAGGCGAACTGCGCCCGTTCTAAAAATGGCTTTTCATCATCGAAAAGGGTTTCGGTAATCTCATTACTGTTACTCATTACTATTCGCCCCGCAATCCATATTGAGCGAGCCGGAAAACGTTCCGCGCAGTGTCTTATCTGACGCCACCGTTCCTCCGACACGTATGTAGAGATGACCGCTTTCAGGTATCACAGCCTCAGCACACATCGATGGGGTTACAACCTCCATGAGGTCTGACGATCGTTCCGGTCCTCTCATCATCTGCAGATCCAGCAGTTTTGCTTCTTCGCCATGCTGATTTACAAGCGCCGTTTCTGAGGGTATTTTAAACTCAAATTCGCTGTAGGGACGGCCGGTGATCATGATCACTCCGCTTTCATCATCAAAAGGTGAGATTTCGAATAAATCGGCTTCCGGTTGTTCCGTAATAAGTATGGATACCGAAATAGACTCAAGGTCAGCAGCAGATACCGCAGTTTCCATAATGGCTATGCGGTTATCAGGCCGGTCGTTTTGAGCCGGCAGCAGACAGGGAATCAAAATAAGTACCAATAGTATACCCGCTGTTTTTTTCATTCTACGGCTGTTCTGTAAAGCTGATTTTCAGTGAGAATGTATGCTCTGTTCCCTGCTATATGCAGATCTGTGATGCCGGCAAGAGGATCTGCAAACCGATACGATTCAATGACAGCACCCCGGATTGTGAACTTATCAATCCGGTCTTCGAAGAGGGCCCAAATTTCGCTCTCCGTGGCGTGAATGGCTTTTACGCCGTCAAATCCTGATATGAAGTTCAGATATCCGCCATCACCGCTGAAGCGGTGAATTACTCCCTGCCGGCTGTCTAAAAGCAAGAGCAGAGAACCGGAAATTTTAAGCTGATTCAAATTCTGGACAGAAAACTGCCTGAGATTTAGCTCACGGCTGTAGTTTCCGTTGGCATCAAACTTGTAGACGACAAACCGGTCGGGATCAAAAACGAACAGTTCATTCGATGATGAGACAGTTAACAACGTGGGTTTAAACTGTGCCTGCCTGTCGATATTGCCTGCAGAAATTGATGTGAGATACTGATGCCTGCGATCAAACAGCTGAACGCGGCTGTTATTGCGATCTGCAACAAAGATCCTCAGACCGTTGGTTGCGTGGATAGAGACCGGACGGTCAAATCGATAATCCCCTCTGCCCTGGCTCCCTACAGAATCAACCCGGATACCGACAGAGTTGTACACTAAAAAACGGTGCATATTGCTTTCGGTGATGTACATATTGCCTGTCGGAGTAATGCTTAATGAGGTTGCACCATCAAGTTGGCCGCCCAGAGGAGTTAAGCTGACAGATCTGTCGTTTGATTCCGTAAAAGAAAGGATGGCAAACAGAAACAATATTGCACAGTATTTAAGCAAGCTTTATCAGGCCTTTTTTACCGATATCTTTTCGATAGTAACAGTTCTCAAACGTCACCTTCTCCACATTCGTATAGGCGTGATCGATCGCCTGCTGCAGATTTTTTCCTCTGCCTACAATATTGAGAACACGGCCTCCATTGGTTACCAGTTCGCCGTTCTCTTTTTTTGTACCGGCGTGAAAAACCAGTGCGTTTTCATCAACAGTTTCAACTCCTGTGATTTGCACCCCTTTTTTATAGTCGCCCGGGTATCCGCCGCTTGTGAGTACTACCGTGCAGTAATATTCATCACTGATTTTAATATCCCCCTCCTGGCTCAGCTCCCCTCTGGATGCAGAATAGACAAGCTGAAGCAGATCATTTTTTAGAGGCGGCAATATCACCTGGCATTCCGGGTCTCCAAACCGGCAGTTGTACTCCACCACTTTCGGACCGTCTGCGGTAATCATCAGGCCGATATATAAAATGCCCTTGTATGGATACCCCGTTTTATTCATCCCTGCGATTGTAGGCGCGGTAATTTCTCTGTCAATCTGCTCAAGAAGTTCTTCCGTAAGAAGCGGAGCTGGGGCATACGCACCCATTCCACCGGTATTTAGTCCTGTATCTCCTTCTCCTGCCCGTTTGTGGTCCTGGGCATTGTGGATCACTTTATAACTGTTTCCATCTGATATCACAAATACGGACGCCTCCTCACCTTCCATAAACTCTTCGATAACCAGCGTTGATGCAGCCGCCTTCAGGTTTTTGTCCTCAGCGAGCTGCTCCAGGCGTTTGGTAACCTCATCTTCAGATTCACAAATAAACACACCTTTACCACCGGCCAGACCGTCAGCCTTCAGAACGACCGGATAGCGGTTTTCAGCTTTGATTTTGGCAAGTGCGTCACTGAATTCAGAAATGGAAAAGGTGCTGTAGCCGGCCGTGGGAATGTTGTTTGCCTGCATAAACTCTTTGGCAAACGATTTACTGCCCTCGAGCTGAGCAGCAGCTTTAGATGGGCCAAAAACGTGAATTCCCTTTCGGGTGAGTTCATCTTCTATTCCGTCCACCAGGGGTTTTTCCGGGCCAACGATAACGAGTTCTATATCGAGATCCTGAACGGTTTTGGCCACGGCATCAAAATCTGAAGTGTCCAGATTGATATTGGTTCCGTGTGCTTCGGTACCCGGATTGCCCGGGGCAATAAAAAGACGATTCAGCTTTGGCGACTGCGAGAGTTTCCACGCCATGGCGTCTTCCCGCCCGCCGCCGCCAATAAGCAGTACGTTGATTTTATCCATTGGATGTAAGTGATTCAGCGATCTCAATTAGTTCTGAAAATGAATCCGCTTTGAGGCTTGCACCGCCAATCAGTCCACCGTCAACGTCGTTCTGCGAAAGAAGCTCTTCTGCATTCGCCGGCTTCATACTGCCGCCATAAAGAATTTTCACCTCTCCGCTGCTCTTTTCACCCCAGTGCTCTTTCAGTACGTTTCGAATAAACAGGTGCATCTCTTGTGCCTGTTCAGGAGAGGCGGTCTCGCCGGTTCCAATCGCCCAAACCGGTTCGTAAGCCACCACAAGTTTGGCTGCTACCTTGGCATCAAGATGCTTTAAAACGGCTTCAAGCTGATCCTTAACTACTTTTTCCTGGATTCCCTTTTTACGCTGATCAAGTTTTTCTCCGACACAGAGAATCGCGGTTAATCCTTCGCTAATCGTTTTCTGAGTTTTTTCCGCTATAAAGGCGTCATCTTCACCAAAATATTCACGCCGCTCGGAGTGACCAATAATGGCGCATGTGCAGCCGGCATCCTTCACCATTGCACTGCTAATCTCTCCTGTGTAGGCACCGCTATCTTCGGTATGAACGTTTTGAACAGATACTTCTATGTCTGTGTTTTTGAGTTCGTTTACGACATTTGCAACAGAAAGTGCGGGCGGAGATACCACTACCCTGTTCGAGAATTTCCCTGCAGGCCACCGTTTGGCGAGCTCGGCTGCAAGAGCTTTTGCCTCTGACGGGCCAAGATTCATTTTCCAGTTACCGGCAATCAATAGTTTATTCATGATTCGATCTGTTCTTGAGTTAATATGTTCTGGAGTCCCTGAATAATGTTGTTGTATTCAGCTCCTACGTATCGTTGTATAATGGTGCCCTGGTCGTTAACTAAAAATCGGGTGGGCAGGCGCTGTATGTTATATCTTTCGATCAGCTCGTCTGCGTTGAAGCTTCCCGGATCAATTACCGGCCACATCTTTACCCTCTCATCAAAAAATGCGTTCAGCGCTACATCTGATGTTGACAGAGGTACTGTAACTATTTTCAATCCGTGAGACCCGTAAATCTGGTTAATCACAACCGTCTGCTCGAACTGCTCCTGGTAGAGCGCGTTATCAAATCTCGTAATTTCAATGAGATATGGCGAATCACCCAGAGTTTCATTGCTTACTGTTTCGCCGTCTGTATCAGTAAAAGAGAATGCCGGAAACGGTCGGCCGGGAGCAAGGGTAGCCAGATCGTAATCCATATTTTCAGCCCACTCCATTGCGGACTCGTTGTCGGAATAGGTTCGCTTAAAATCTTCCAGAAGAAGCTCTGCATTGTTTGTCCGGGAGCTGTCGAAAAGCAGCCTGATTTTATCTCTTCGAATAGGCAGCTGATGATCGCGGTTTGTAAGGCGCCCGTCCAGCTGGTCTAAAAACTGTATGGACCGGTCCAGCCCTTCCGTTTCAGCAAAATAGCCGGTAAGCTGAACCCGCAGATCTGTTGGCAACCGGTTTGTTTTACTAAGCAGTGAATCGGTTCGGGCGAGCATCAGCTCATTGTCCCACCCTTCGAGCAGCGTGATGGAGGTGGAGGCTGAACGTTCACCGGCCAGGGTATTTTCGCTTTGATTGTGAAAATCCCAAAATAGATCGCTCCATTTAAGAATCTCCGTCTCAACGCTGTCCTGGCTCATGCCTACATTGTTTATATAAGTAACCACCCGGTTAAAATTTCTTTGCAGGCGCTCGAATCTTTCATAAGCATCATGTTCAACCGACTGTATTGCAATGGTTTGATTAAGATCAGGGAGCTGTGCATTCAGCCTGATCGTATCGCCCTGCGCAATCACAAGGTTGATCATACCTACGCGGTTATTATTCCTCGATACAAGAACGGGATAGATCCCCTTCTCCTCAATGTACGCTGTACCGTGGTGGCTTCCGGTTGAGTCGGTAACAGAGTGAAACAGGGTATCCTGCGGTGATCCGTCAACGCCCCTGAATGCGATCAGCAATTCAATTCCCGAGTAGTCCATGGAGGAGTCCAGTTCGGGATCTACCGTAATCTGTCCTTCAATAACGGTTCCTATCCTTTCCGGTTCAGAACTGCAGCTGCTCAGTAGAAAACCAAACGCCAATACTGCAGCGAAGCAGCTTAATTTATAGTCGATGTTCATAAATTTACCCGTCCAGTTTTTGAGCTACCAGTTCACGAACCTGCTTTGGATTGGCTTTACCCTGTGATTTTTTCATCACCTGCCCGATAAAAAATCCAACCAGAGCTTTTTTACCGCCCCTGTACTTTTCAACCTCATCGGGGTTGTCAGCTATCACCTCATCGATTATCGGTTCAACAAAACCGGAGTCTGACACCTGTATCAGGTTCATCTCTTTGGCCAGCTCTTCAGCCGACTTGCCATCGGTAAGCATCTCGTTAAAGATCTCCTGCATGGCAGATGAGTTTACTTTATCGTCCAGCTTTAGTTTTACAAGCTCAGCAATTCGATCTTCAGTAATTGAAAACTCACGTATAGAAATGCTTTTATCATTTAAAACCCGAAGCACTTCTGTAAGCACAATATTGGCAACTGCTTTCGGTTCGTCGAGTATTTCAAGAATATGTTCGTAGTAATCTGCCAGGTACCGGCTTTCAGTGAGTACGATGGCATCTTCCTCAGACAGACCCAGTTCACTCATAAATCTCTCCAGGCGAACATCGGGCAGTTCGGGCAGGTTCGATTTGATTTCATTGAGCATCTTATCGGTAACAACGACCGGGGGAATATCGGGCTCAGGAAAATAGCGGTAATCGTGAGCCTCCTCTTTTGTCCGCATCTGTCGCGTCACATTTTTGTTTGAGTCCCACAGAAGAGTTTTTTGTACAACCGTACCGCCGGATTCAATCAGGTCAATCTGGCGCTCTATTTCATAAGCGATGGCCCGCTCCACGTTCCGGAACGAGTTCATGTTTTTCAGCTCTGTACGCGTACCAAGCTCTTTTTGGCCGCGAGGACGAACTGAAACGTTGGCATCACACCGCAGACTCCCCTCCTCCATATTTCCGTCGCAAATCTCCAGGTACTGCACAATCTGTTTGATTTTTGTGAGATAAGCGTACGCCTCCTGTGGCGTTCTCATATCCGGCTCTGATACAATCTCAATGAGAGGTGTTCCCGCCCGGTTTAGATCAACTAAGGTGTGGAAGGGATCCTGATCGTGAATTGACTTCCCGGCATCTTCCTCCATATGGATGCGTGTGAGGCCGATGGTCTTATCGTACTCCTCAAGCTCGATGTGAATTTCGCCATCATAACAGATCGGTGTTTCAAACTGTGATATCTGGTATCCTTTGGGAAGATCGGGATAGAAGTAATTTTTTCGCGCAAAGATCGATTTTTCAGCAATCTTACAGTTTGTGGCCAGACCCATCCGAATGATATACCGAACGAGGTTTTCGTTCAGCACGGGCAGCGTGCCGGGATGACCGAGACAGAGCGGGGTAACTTGCGAATTTGGCGCACCGCCATACTGCGAGGAGACTGCAGCGAAGGCTTTACTTTCCGTTAAAAGCTGTGCGTGAACTTCAAGGCCAATCACGGCCTCGTACTTGGAGTTTGCAATCGTCGTCATAAAGTTGATTTAGACGGTTGATACATTAGGTTTAATAAAGATCAGAAGATAGCAAAGAAATGAGAGAAAATAAGTTGATCTGTTAACTTTCTGAGGTGTGTGATCCACATTCCACTTCATGAATCAAACAGTAATCGGTTGATGGGGT
>CAZKIZ010000152.1:0-7672 GCA_964552935.1 uncultured Rhodohalobacter sp.
GGATCATCCCATATGTATTAAGTACGGCAAAAAGTGTGAGTGCTGGAAAATGAGAGGGCAAAAATCGTGATAAATCATCTTTTCAACTCCACCACAAAACCTATCCCACCGGTCAGGCGTGATATTCAAATTATTCCTGTGAAGGAAGATGGCCGGGATCTGCTTCTCTTCTATGACCCCATGAAGATTACGGAGCCCGGATTCGCCCTGGACGGGTCGGTTGAACCTCTGCTCTCGTTGATTGACGGCCACAAGTCGCTCACGCAGCTTGCATCATATTTCGGAAAAGATGTTTCCGGAGATCAGCTTCTTGAATTTGTTCAAATGCTGGATCAGCGTAAGCTGCTTGAGAGTCCAAATTTTAAAGCTGCGTCAGCCAGAGTTGAGGAGCAGTTTGAAAATTCCGGAACCCGGCAGCCCGCTCTGTCCGATTCGAGCTATCCCTCCGAACCCGATCGGCTATTGGAGTTTATGAACAATATCATGAATGGTTCAAATGGTTTGGAAATGGACGCTTCAAAATCAAAAGCGCTCTATGCCCCTCATATTGATCTTCGGGTTGGCTCAGAACAGTATGCAGAGGCTTTCTCGCTGTTGAGAGGGCTCAAACCAAAACGGGTTGTTATACTTGCCACATCACACTACAGCGGCTATTACCCGGAACTGTACAATGGATATCCGTTTATTGGATCTCAAAAAGATTTTATACTGCCCGGCAGAACTATCAAAACGGACCAAAAGGCCGTACAAACTCTTGCAGCCGATGGAGAAAAGGCCGGCTTCACACTGAAAGATCGAGCCCACCGTATAGAGCATAGTATTGAAACACACCTGCTGTTTGCCAGTCACATCTGGAAGCATGATTTTGAAATCGTGCCGGTTCTGATTGCTGGAATTGACGATCTGTTTTATATAAAGGATGGTGATTTGGGAAATAAAATTGAAAACTTTGCCTCACGCCTCCAACAGATTGATACCGACGATACTTTCTACCTGATCAGCGGGGATCTCTCTCATGTGGGCAGAAAGTTTGGAGATACCGTACCGGCAGCGGCTATGCGATCAGATGTGGAGACGTTCGATCGGGAGTTCATCACTGCAGCAGAAACGGGTGATTACGATGTGATGCTGAGGAGAATGGCTGAAAACTACGATCCATACAGGATTTGCGGCTTTCCGCCACTGTTTACTTTTATAAAGAGTTTTCCGGGAATTGCCGGCAAACAGATCAATTATCACTGGTGGGATGAACAGGAGCGAGAAAGCGCCGTATCGTTCGGATCTATTTTATATTGATTGTCTGTCGGGGCTTGGTTCTTTTTCTCTTTCTTCATGCTCAACTACAAAAAGAGCGATTAACGTGGCTCCAAAATAGAAGAAGGCATTTGCTGCACCTCCAAACTCACCCGTTAACCTGAGACCGTACGTCAAGATCACAAAGATAAACAGGGACAGAACGAGACTTGCTTTGAGCAGAAATTTACTATTCCCGTTCATCCATTCGAGCCGAAAGATGCTCGCAATAGCCAGGAAGAATGCGGCCGCTTCCGCAACTGCTATCGTATAGTAAGGCAGAAAGAGCCCGCCGGGAAGAGATCCCAGCCACGTATCTCCAAATTGTCCTGCAAAGCCGTCAGGGATTCCGGGCGGAAACCATTTTCCCATCGCAGCAAGCCCGAACGTAACTGCTATTAAAAGCTGAATTGCCAAGAATTTCAGGTCCCCGATTTTCACATTTTTGAACATGATGCGTTAATTCAATTGATTGTAAGATGATATCAAAGTTCACTAAACGCAAATCTCGGGCTAGCAGTTCTAAACCGGGTATATCCAAAAAAGAATTTCACAAAGAGAGGGCTTTGCATAACTGCCCGTCTGCACGCTGCTTGTGCGGGCTGACGGGTTAGGGACACCCATCAGCCGGTATAAACAACCGACAGATGGGTAATTCAAAGCCCTCAAAGAATGGTTATGCGCTATCTCTAGTGCGCATCAAAGCTTTCCAATCATACTTCTGAGCTTCAGAGCCCATACGCGCCAAATCGCTTCCCTGACAATGGATTTGGACATTTTGGAGACTCCCTCTTCACGCTCTCTGAATATAATTGAAATCTCTTTCAGCCTGAATCCCGCTTTCCAGGCGCGATAGTGAATTTCGATTTGAAACGCGTACCCGTTGGATTTGATTTTCTGGAGATCGATCTCTTCCAGAACTTTCCGGTGTATACACTTGAACCCCGCAGTTGTATCTTTAACCGGAAGCCCGGTGATAGTTCGGGCATAGAAATTAGCTGCAAATGAAAGAATCAGCCGGCTGAGCGGCCAGTTAACAATACTGATTCCGTTCGAATAGCGCGATCCTATGGCAACATCCGCCTCATCCTTTTCAACCGGCTCTACCAGGCGGGGCAGGTCATCGGGGTTGTGAGAAAAATCTGCATCCATTTCACAAACGTATGTGTAGCCGTTATTCACAGCGAACCTGAATCCTGTTACGTATGCCGTTCCCAGTCCCAGTTTTCCTTCTCTCTCAATCAGGTGAATTTTATCAGGATGTTCAGCCTGTTTTTTCTTTACGATTTCTGCTGTTCCATCGGGAGATCCGTCATCAACAATCAGCATATCGATCTCTTTTTCCAATGCAAGCACGCGCTCTATCAGCCTTGCAATATTATGAGATTCGTTATAGGTCGGTATAATTACAACAGCACTGTTCATCATCTACTGTCCTTTTGCTCTTAACATGGAAAAAAGGGTGTTGATCAAAATTTTAAAGTCCATTCGAAGCGACATATTTTCCACATAAAAAAGATCGTATTTCGTTTTTTCCTTTACATCATCCAGTGAGCTGTCATATTTCCATTTCACCTGGGCCCATCCGGTAATACCGGGGCGAACCCGCAACCTCCTGGTATACATAGGGATCTCATTCTTAAACTGTTCTACAAAATAGGGGCGCTCGGGTCTTGGACCTACAAGGCTCATCTCTCCTTTCAAAACGTTGTAAAACTGTGGGATTTCATCCAGGCGTGTTTTCCGCAGCCACGCCCCCACCCTTGTTACTCTCGGATCATTCTCTGCTGCCCACGTTGGTCCTGTTTCTATCTCCGCGTCATTTTGCATTGTCCTGAATTTATACATCGTAAAAGTCCTTCCATTTTTGCCCACCCGTTTTTGACTATAGATTGCCGGCCCCTCAGAATCTCTTTTAATAGCGACCGAAATGGCCACTAACACGGGTGATAAAACGACTAGTACAGTGAGTGATATCACCAAATCCATCACTCGTTTTGTAACTTTTTCCCACATGGGCATCAAGTCGGGGGAGATCTCTATGAGCGGCAGGCCAAAAATCTGGTTTGTTTTGTTGAGTCCGCTCACAAGCTGATAGAAGTCGGGGAGCAGCTTAAGTGTTACATCCGGATTGTTTACCCGGCTGAGAATCTTAATGAGGTCATCTCGTTTTTCAGGCTCCAGTGCAACAATCAGGTCCTGTATTTCCATATTGCTTACAATCTGATCGATATCATCGAGGCTTCCCATCACCTCCTCTTTATCAACGTCCATCACCTGACCGTTTTTTCCATTGGGTACATGCACAAATCCTACAACCTGCATACCAAGCGATTTATTTCTATTCAGGTCGTCGAAGGCAGAGAGAGCATTTTTACCGGTTCCAATGATCAGTGCCCTGTGCAGGCCCTTCCCTTTGAGAGCGTAAAAACGCTGAATGCTGCGCACCACAAATCGATTTACCGTGATGGCTCCGCCTACCAAAATAGCATAGGATGACACACTCGAAAAAGCGTCCGCAATTCTTAAATTACCATCCAGAGTCGTGTAAAAATAGAGAATGAGTGTTCCTATAATCGAGGCCTTTACCACCTTTACAAACTCGTCAAATCGTGAGGTGAGATAGAGTTTTTTGTAAAGTCCCATCACGGAGTATATCACCAGCCAATACCCCGTATGAAGCGCTCCAAGAGCAATAAGTGATACATTCTCCCGGTCAGCCATGCTTATCGTAAGCTCCGGATTCAATACTGTAAAAATGTACCACGACATACAGAGCACGAGTGCATCCAGGAGCGCAGTAAAAAGTATCTCACGATTTCGATTTAAAGCAGGCAAAGGGTTATCTTTGGTTCAGTTACGAAAGTTTTGTCATAGCATCATCAGCCTGACAATATAAAAGGTAATTTTGGTATTAAACATACACATTCTTGTACAAATTAGAGAAAACCTCCTCATCTACAAAAGCCCGAACCGGAACGTTAACTACTGATCACGGGGAGATAAAAACTCCCATTTTCATGCCTGTGGGTACCGTTGGCAGTGTAAAAGCGGTTAATCAGGACGATCTGTCTGAAAAAGTGAAGGCACAAATTATTCTGGGCAATACTTATCATCTCTTTTTGAGGCCCGGAAATGAGATTATGCAGAACGCCGGCGGTCTGCACTCTTTTATGAGATGGGACAGGCCAATCCTTACTGATTCGGGGGGATACCAGATATTTTCCCTCTCAGATAACCGCAAGCTTGAAGAAGAGGGTGCTACGTTCAAAAGTCACCTTGATGGATCCAGCCATCTTTTCACGCCTGAAAATGTTGTCGATACACAGCGGGTGCTTGGGTCAGACATTATGATGATTCTGGATGAATGCCCGCCCTATCCGGCAGAAAAAAGCTATGTTAAGAATTCAATGGAGCTGACTCACCGCTGGGCAAAACGGGGCCGGGATGCTTTTTTAAAGTCGAAGCCACTCTATGGACACGAGCAGGCTCAGTTCGGAATTGTGCAGGGCGGAACCTATAAAGATTTGCGTAAAGAATCTTCTGAATTTATGAGTTCACTCGACTTTGAGGGCCTGGCAATTGGCGGACTCAGCGTAGGGGAGCCAAACGAACTGATGTACGAGATCAGTGATTTTAACACTGATCACCTTCCTGAAAATAAACCCCGCTATCTAATGGGCGTGGGAACTCCCGCCAACTTACTTCAGTGTGTTGCGCGAGGTGTAGACATGTTCGATTGCGTGATGCCAACACGAAATGCCCGAAACGGGATGATTTTTACCCGGAATGGAAAAATCAATCTCAGAAATGCCAAATGGAAACATCATCATGAACCACTTGATGCGGGCTTTCCGAGTGATCTATGTCAAAAATATAAGATGAGCTATCTCCACCATCTCTTTAAGGCAAATGAGCTGCTGGGACTTGAACTGGCATCAAAACAGAACCTTACGTTTTATATCTGGCTGATGAGTGAAGCGCGTAAGCGTATTGAGAACGATACATTTGCTGAATGGTATGGTCCTATGTCTGAAACTGCAGACCAGAAGATTTAATCCAGGCAGAGCTTAACTATCTCTCCACTGATTGACTCAAAAAGGCACCGGTAAGTGACTCTTCGCGAATCAGTGCTTTAAACAGAATATCAAGATCAAGCCAGATGGAATAGTTCTGCAGATAGTGCAGGTCGAATGTAGTTCGGTCTTTACTTTCCGAAATACGTTCTCGATTGATCTGAACATAGCCGGTCAGCCCCGTCTTATAGGTAAAATCCTGGTTTTGAATATCCCCTGCTCGCGGAGCCCCGACAAGGCTTAATTTTCCCCGGAAAATTGCTCTGCAGAGTCTCATTCGGTTTACAATCTTATTTGAAAATGAGCTATGCTCAATCAAGCTCAGCGTCTGATTATTCCGGCCATCAAAAGTCTCTACATCAAAGGCTTTATCACGAGAAGCGGAGATCCATGCCCAGCTAAAGGGCAGCAATAGTATCAGCCCGGTCAGCCCTACAAAAATGTCTGAAAGCCTTTTGATCACTTTTTGAACGGGGTTGAAATAGTTCAGGTCCGGTTGCTCAGTGTCAGGAGTATCAAGGTACTCAACATCCGACTTGCCCAGAATAAAGCCCATGCCTTCCGGCACAATTTTTATCTCCACATCCTGATCCCGCAGTGAGTGTATAGAACGTATCAGCTGTTTATGGGTAACAGATTCCATCAGAAAAATTATTACATCAGTACGGTATTGATTCACTTTCTTCTGCAACCCGGTGTACTCTGTACTCTGCAAATCTTTGTTCAAATTTACTGAACCGGGTAAAATCACCCCCGCAATTTCAACCTGCCATCCTGCTTTCGAATTTATCATCTGTATCATCTGATCGGTGCTTCCGGGTTCACCAACCAGCAAAAGGCGAAGTGGGTTGATTTTTCCACGCGAAAACTTGGTGGACTTCATTTTATTCACCCTCATAAAACGGGAAACAGCCACAAACGTAAATCCAAGAATAAACGATACGGCCAGTATGATTCTTGAAAAGGCCAGGTCCCTGATAAAGAATGTGATCGCCACCAGCATCAGAAAGCTAAAGAGAACTGCTTTCAGACTGCCGACGATAGAGTATTGATTCTGCTTAAGCACACCGTACGCCTGCATAAACAGCAAATAAAGCGTACTCCATAACAGGTTGAGCCATAAAAACTGAGGCTGCAGCATCGACATCATACCCCGTGTATCAAAGCTCGCTCTGATGACCATCCCGATAATTAGCGAAATATTCAGAATAGACAGATCGGTAATTACGTGTCGGTGAGAACGAATATTATTAACAAAAAAGGAGATGATAACGCGAACTTGAATCGCCCAGAATATCAGGAACTTAAAAAGTTTGGAATACCGGCTTGTATAATGTTTATCGAAAAATTTATAGATCGCATCATTAAACACCCGGTTGTACGCCAGTTCATTCTTTTTAGTGCTCTCCCCTTTATAGTGAATGATGGACGTTTCAGGAACGTAGTGAATCTCCCAGCCTGACTCTGTTACTCTGTAGCATAAGTCGATATCCTCTCCATACATAAAAAACCGCTCATCAAAACCGCCTACCTCTTTCAGGCAACTCGATCGAAAAAACATAAAGGAACCGGACAGTACCGGTACTTCTCCACCCTGGTCTTCACTTTTCCACCCCTGGTAGTAGGCCCCAAAATGTTTACTTTTTGGGAATAGTGCCGTGAGGCCAATTGCTTTATAAACTGCGGCAGATACTGTGGGAATGGAGCGTCTTGATTCAGGAGCAAATGTGCCGTCCGGATTCAAAATTTTACAGCCGCACGCACCACATTGTTTATTTTTTTCTAAATAGTCTATTAAAATGCGGGGAGTGTCCTCCTGAATTAGCGTGTCAGGATTCAACAGGAGCGTGTACCTTCCGTTCGAACGATTTATCGCCTGGTTGTTCGCTTTTCCGAAACCGACGTTCTCTTTGTTTTCGATAAAGATAACGTCACTGAATTTCTCTCTGAGGAACGGTATGGAACCGTCAGTAGAATCGTTATCCACTACAAAAATCTCAGTGTCAATAGATTCTGTGGCTTTTACTACTGACTGTAAACAGCTTGCCAGGAACTCTTTTACGTTGTAATTGACAATAATTACGGACAATTCAGGCTTTCCTTCTTCTTTCATGTAAGACCTGTTTTCAATTATACCGTAAATTCGCTGAGGTGCATTGAGCCATCAAAAATGATCTGTCCATCAAACTGGTATTCCTCTTCTTATTCAGATGATTATCTTATGATAGCTACTTTTCCAACTCCTCTTTGATTCCCATCAGGGCCGAGTGCCACAACAATGTACACGCCGGAACCAACCTGTT
>CAZKIZ010000153.1:0-7608 GCA_964552935.1 uncultured Rhodohalobacter sp.
GCGGATTTATCATTGCCGCGATGATTGCGGCGATCATGTCGAGCATTGACTCCACACTCAACTCCGCTTCTACCCTGGTCACTATGGACTTTGTGAAATTCTACAAGCCTGATATCTCCCAGGCATCGCTGGTAAACATCGGCCGGTTGGTTACGTTTCTCTTCATGATATTTGCGGTTCTTTGGGCGCCACAAATCATACAGTTCGAAACGCTCTGGACCTATCTCCAGTCGATCCTGGCCTACATCACTCCGCCCATTGTCGTCTGTTTCATAATGGGGATATTTTGGAAGCGGGCAAACAGGCACGGCGCGTTTTACGCGCTGGCAGTTGGTATTCCGCTGGGAATCATCGGCTTTTTCAGTAATGAAATATTCGGCCTGATGGATATCCATTTCCTCTACGCCTGTTTTGTGCTTCTGCTGATAAACGGGGCAATAATGATCGGGGTTAGTGTAAACAGCGAAGCGCCCGATCCCGAAGTTGTAAGGCAGTATACCTGGAGCAAAAAAATGTACGACGATGAGACCAAAGATCTTGAAGGACTGCCCTGGTGGCAAAACTACCGCTACCAGTCAATGGTGCTTCTTGTCCTTACGGCTATGATTGTCGGGTATTTCTGGTAATAGTGATCCGGCAGATCTGAACAGTCTTCATTTGATGACGATTTTACTACCTGCCAGAATGATTAAAACTCATGAATATTTTATCGATTATGAATTATATAAGGAGTGTCCCCCTTTTCCCAAAGGGATTCCTTCGGAAGAAGGGGGCAATGGGGGATGATTTATTGTGCATCATAACCAAGATATGGACTTTTCTGAACTCAGAAAGTCATCACCCTTCTCTTACGACCCGGAAGGTCGGGAATTAAACCAATTTTATTTCAAAAAATAGAGCTATGAGCAAAACCATACTTCATTTCGGTGAAATTTTATGGGACCAGTTTTCAGATTATAAACGTGCCGGCGGTTCACCATTTAACGTGGCGATGCACCTGCATTTTCTAAAGCATAAATCGTATCTCATCAGCGCTGTGGGACGAGACGAGCTCGGCAGCCAGCTGCTGGATATCATTGCACAGAAAGAGGCTCCGAGAAAATTCATTCAGCGATCAGACTATCCAACAGGAACGGTGTCAGTACATATCGATTCTGATAACGAACCCAGCTATACCATTCATGAGCGGGTAGCCTGGGATTTTATTGAGCCGCCGGAAGAACTGCTTTCAATCACCCCTACAGCTGATGCCTTTACCTTTGCCACACTTGCCCAGAGAAGTTCAACGAATAAAATCAGTCTCCAAAAAATCCTTTCACATCTCCCGCAGAACTGCATCAAATTTTTGGACGTGAATCTGAGGCCACCGTTTGTAAAGAAACCGGTCATCGAGTTTTCTTTGAAGAGAACTGATTATGTAAAAATGAACCGTGATGAATGGGAGCAGATCGGCAAAATGTTCGGTATTGAATCAGAAGCGGCCCTGCTGGAATCCTTTAACCTAAAAGGAATGATCCTCACACTCGGCGGTGATGGCTCAATCTATTTTGACCGTGACGGCAGCCACTACGTTGAATCAGCCGTTGATATAACCCCGGGCAGCGGTGACTTTGTAGGTGTTGGAGACGCCTTTTGGGCCTGTTTCATCCATCATACACTGAACGATAACCCCTGGCAGGAGACGATTAAAAAAGCGAACCAGTACGCCGGCTGGGTAGCGAGACAAAAAGGCGGCATACCCGACCCTGAGGATGAGATTATTGAAGCAATTATTTAATTCTTTAGAGCTGATAAAATGAAAGACAAGCAGATACTTACTCTCGAGCGGCTTCTTCCACGGCTCAAGGCCCATGTTGCCCGCAAAAAGAAAAGCAAATGGAAAGATCTCAAGCCCAGAATAGAGAAAGAGTTTCCGGCTGTGTTTCACTACTTGTATTCACTTTACGGTGATCGATACGATTTTATCTACCACCTTGAAGAGATACTGAAAACCGCGCTCGATGCCTATAATACCCGGGGTGAAGATCTGCGAAAACTGGACAAAAAGAGAGTTAAAGATCCCCTTTGGTATCAGGATCATAACCAGGTTGGAGCCGTTGGCTATGCCGACCTCTTTGCAGATGATATCCCCTCACTCGAAAAGCGTATTCCCTATCTTAAAGAGCTGAATGTCACCTATTTTCACTTGATGCCGTTTTTCGACTGCCCCGACGGTCACAATGATGGCGGGTATGCCGTTTCCGATTATCGCAACGTTCGCAATGATCTTGGTACGATGGACGATCTTGTCAGATTTGCTGAAAAGCTGCGAAAAGAGAATATCTCCCTATGCGCAGACTTTGTATTCAACCATACATCCGATGAGCACACCTGGGCAATAAAAGCGAAACAGGGTGATGAGAAATATCAGCAGTTCTACCATATGTTTGATGACAGAACTCTGCCAGACCAATACGATCAAACGCTTCGGGAAATTTTTCCTGATGTACGCCGCGGCAATTTCACATGGATTGAAGAGATTGAAAAATGGGTATGGACCACGTTTCATAACTACCAGTGGGACCTGAACTACAAAAATCCTGAGCTGTTTCGCCATATTCTCGATGAAATGCTTTTTCTTGCCAATAAAGGCGTTGAAATTTTCAGGCTTGATGCGATTGCGTTCACGGGTAAAACTCTTGGGACAACCTCAGAGAACCAGCCTGAGGCCCACAATCTCGTACGGGCACTCAATGCGCTGACCAACATTGCGGCTCCATCCGTCATTTTTAAGTCAGAGGCAATCGTCCACCCCGATTTCGTAAACAGCTATATTTCGAAAGAAGAGTGCGAACTTTCATACAATCCGCTTCTGATGGCGCTGTTGTGGGAGGCACTCGCCACCCGCGACGTGAAACTCCTCCGGCACTCCATGAAGAATCGATTTAAAATTCCCCATGAAACTGCGTGGGTGAACTACGTTCGAAGTCACGACGATATCGGCTGGACATTTTCTGATGAAGACGCAGCCGAACTAAATATCAACGGATATGATCACCGCCAGTTTCTGAATCAGTTTTATGTGGGCAACTACCGCGGTTCCTTCTCCCGCGGAGAAGCTTTTCAGTACAATCCCGACACCGGTGATATGCGGATCTGCGGCACATCGGCCTCACTGACCGGAATGGAGAAGGCACTTCAAAAAGATGACCCGCTCGAGAAAAAATACTCCGTCAGGCGAATGACACTCATGTACGGTATTTCGGCATTTATTGGCGGCATTCCCCTTATCTACCTGGGTGATGAACTGGGACTGCTAAACGACTACTCCTATCGGGATCATCCCGAGAAAAAAGATGATTCACGCTGGGTACACAGAGTGTCGGTTGATAAAGAGACACTGCAAAAGAGGAAAAAACCGGGCACTGTTGAGAGCGAGATGTTTAACAACATCAGCCGGCTGATCAGTCTGCGCAGATCTGAGCCCGCATTTGGAAAGGCAGATACCTTAATCCACGATCTGCAAAACCGGCACCTCTTCTGTTTCGGGAGATCAGCGGATCGCACAAAAATACTCTATATCGGCAATTTCAGCGAGCATAACACGACGGTATCCGGTTATCTTTTGATGAAGATTTTAAACTGCGATCCGGATGATACCTTGTACGATCTTTGGAGTGAGCAGAGCGTACTTCTTACAGATAATCTCGATATAGAACCGTATCAGTTTCTTGTTTTGAAATTAGAGAGGGGCAGCAGTAGGTAAGAATTTTATTACCTGAGTTCAATATTTAATTTCAACGGGTATAACCATGAAAGGTCCAAAAAGGGCGTTATTAAAGTAAATTCGTCAACAATTATGGCATAAAAATATTTAAACCGGATTACTTCAGGACCTTCTGTTTCAGTCTGCTCATAAACACAAAAAGCTCCCCCATTCATATGGCAATTCACTTAAGAATAGTGCAAATTGCTAGTTCGGTACACAGTATATAAATATGTCAATTCTGATAAAGAACCTTCCTGAAGCCCGTTTTTATTTATAAACACCTTAAGCTTTCCTAAAATGAAAAAATGGATAACTACCTTTCTGATTTTATTTTGCACTGCACCACTTTATGCGCAGGATAGCGGCTGGATTATTGAAGCCGATAATATTGACCCGAATAACTACTACGGGGTAACAGCTGCAAACGGCATGGTCGGGATCGTCTCATCGGCTGAACCGCTTCGAGTAAGCGATACCGTTCTGAACGGTGTGTACGATTTTTACGGCCGGGGCCGAGCTTCCAACATCCTTCGTGGATTTAATTTTGCCGGTATGAACCTGGATGTGGACGGCCAGCGCATAAACAGCGGTAATATTTCCAATATGCGGCAGCGGCTGAATATGCGCGAAGCCTATTTTGAGACTACATTCGAGATGGACGGCAAGGTTGAGGTTACATATCGAGTGCGGGCACTGCGTCACCTGCCCTTCACCAGCCTGATCGATATGGAGATAGCGGCTCTTCAGAATGTGACTGTGAAACCGGCAAGTGTGATTGAAGCGCCAGATCATCTTCGTGATGTTCGAAATTACTATGCAGTGATAGACCGCCCGCATGTACAGATCCCGCTCTTTTCATCCGTAGCCGACAGCCCAACCGGCAAACATACCATTGCTGTCTCGAACAGCTTTCTGTTTGAAGAAGAGCATATGCCCGGCTACATACATGAGGACTGGGACCACAACATGCACCTTGTACATCTTACGAAAGAACTTCAGGCTGGTGAAACGTACCGATTCTCGGTAGTTAGCTCTGCAACTTCCACGGAGCATTTTGACGATCCTCACAGCGATGCAGAACGCCTCAGCGTCTACGCAATGCTTGAAGGGCGCGACCGCCTTCTCAATCGCCATGAGCAGCAGTGGGAAGAGCTTTGGGAAAGCGATATTATCATCGGGGGAAATGAGCAGGATCAGCTTGATGTACGAATGGGACTCTATCATCTCTACTCTTTTGTACGGGAAGGATCTCGACTAAGCCTTTCACCGATGGGGCTTTCCGGTCTCGGATACAACGGTCACGTTTTCTGGGATACCGAAATCTGGATGTACCCTCCCCTGCTGATTATGCAGCCCAAACTTGCACGGTCGATCATTGATTATCGTACCGACAGAATTGAAGGGGCAAGAAATAAGGCGTTCAGTCACGGGTACGACGGGGTGATGTTTCCGTGGGAATCGAATGACCGCGGACAAGAGGCCACCCCGGTTTGGGCACTGACCGGTCCTTTTCAGCACCATATTACGGCCGTGGTTGGCATCGCGTTCTGGAACTACTACAGGGTGACACAAGACGACCTATGGCTCGAAGAGGATGGATATCCCCTGCTGGAACAGGTTGCTGATTTCTGGATCAGCCGCGTGGAAGAGAATGACCAGGGCGGCTATGATATCATAAACGTTGTAGCGGCCGATGAACACGCCGAAAACGTAGATAATAACGCTTTTACGAACGGTACAGCTATCTTAGCGCTTCGTTTCGCAACAAAAGCCGCTGCCATTCTTGGTGTTGAACCTAATCCAAAATGGGAACAGGTAGCAAATAACATTCCGATCCTGGAGTTTGAGGATGGCGTAACCCGGGAACATGCCACTTATGAGGGAGAAATGATAAAACAGGCGGACGTTAACCTGCTAACCTACCCGCTAAACCTGGTTACTGATCCCGCACAAATGAGAAAAAACCTGGACTACTACCAGCAGCGCGTGGATCCGCAAGGCCCTGCAATGACGCACTCGGTCTATTCGGTAATAAGCTCAAGGCTTGGAGACGCAGTTGAAGCGTATGATCTTTTTCATAAAGGATTTCAACCCAACAGACTGCCCCCTTTTGGCGTGATTGCAGAAGTGGCCGGCGGTACGAATCCCTATTTTGCAACGGGCGCGGGTGGAATGCTGCAGTCCGTACTCGCAGGATTTGGCGGTATTGAACTCACAGATGAAGGAATCACGCAGGTAGATACCCCGCTTCCAACATCCTGGCAGTCACTTACCATAACTGGTGTTGGAAAGAACAGAATTACGATCGAAAAGTAAAAAATCGTCGTCTCTGTACGTAAAAGTCTTCACGATCGCGAAATTAAAATATCCACGCGAGTGATACACTGAATGTCACAATTATGATAAAGTAAGCGCCCATGATGATTGTCTCTTTCCAGCGAGGCTCAATAAGATCTAGGGAGACAAGTGTTTGAGGATCACGAATGTCTGTTTTAAAGGCTGAGATCAGCCAGGCCACAGCTACGGTTACTACAAATCCGGTTGCATTCCACCAGAACCAGAATAGAACATCTTCAAAAAAGATCCAGAGTATAAAGTTGAACACCACGCCGGCAACGATTCCGGTATTAATTGCAAAACCGGTGATCCTGGTCGTAAGCATTGCCAGAACGAAGGTTGCAATTATCGGCCCGTAAAACAGTGATCCTATCTTATTAATCGCTTCAATGACAGTTGGTGCTATATTTCCAGCTGCAAATGCCAGAATCACGCAGATGACTCCCCAAAAGAGGGTGTATTTTTTAGATAAGGAGAGCTGTTTTGCGTCCGTCATCTCGTCCATGTTTTTACCCGGCAAAACAAAATCCTGAACGGTGGCTGCACTCAGGGAGTTCAGGGCGGAATCGAGTGATGACATTGCCGCGGCCATAATTGCCGCCACAAGAAGGCCAATCAGACCATTTGGAAGATATTCAACGATAAATACCGGAACCATATAGTCGGACCGGCCTTCCGGAATCTGCGATAAAAATGAGGGCGTGGTCATTGCCAGGGTTCCGATGAATAGTCCCATTACGCAGTAGAGCAGCACCGTCGGAAACCTGCAAAACCCGTTAAAGAGCAGCGCTTTCCGTACATCCTTCATATTCATGGAAGAGAGTATTCTCTGGGCCTGGCTTTGGTCACACCCGTAATAAGAGGCGTACAGAAAAAATCCGCCCAGAACCATCGGCCAGAATCCAAACTCTTCTCCGGTTCCCACGCCGAAGTTTGAAAAATCTACCGCATTTAGCCGATCAGGATCGAGATTTTCTGTAAAATTAGTCCAGCCACCGAGCAGATCAAGAGCGAAGTAGCAGCAGAAGAGAAAACCTAAAAACAGGATACCCATTTGTATAACGTCAGAAAGGACCACCGCCTTGATCCCTCCCATGTAATCGTAGATAATGGCGATGACACCCGTTATGACAATATTAATCCAAAGCGGAATATCAAACACCGCTTCAAGTACAATGGCCACAGCGTAAACTGTAATTCCCGCAGCAAATGCCCTGCTGAATTGAAATACGCCGCTGAGTAGCTTTCGGGTAGTAGAGTTGTAGCGTTTTTCGAGGTAGGTGTAGATGCTGATCACCCCCGACTTGTACAGCGGGGGAAATATGACGACAATCAGTAAAATCATGGCCAGCGGAACCGCAAATTCGTATGTGAGCCACTGCAATCCTCCTCCCTCCCGCAATCCTACAAATGCAGGTGCCGAGATAAAACTGACCGCCCCAAGCTGGGTTGCCATTGTTGAGAGTCCCACCTGCCACCATTTAAAGGTGTTGCCGCCCAGGTAGTAATCTTTAGCATCTGTC
>CAZKIZ010000154.1:0-7605 GCA_964552935.1 uncultured Rhodohalobacter sp.
CATCTCCATATCCAAGTAAAGTAAATGTAGTGACAACCCACCACAAACTGTGAAAAACAGAAGTAAACAGTTCAGGCTGAGCCCGGTTTTCGAAGTAATAAATACCAACTGCTGCAATATAGATAAAACAGAAAGAGATCAGCAGAAAAATTACAAGTTCAGCTTTGATTGATTTGAAAACCTTTAAAAGGCGGGTTGATGCCTCGCTATATCGGCTGAACTTTAATATTCTCAATACTCTCAAAAGACGGAATACCCTGATCGAGCGTAAATCAATTCCGGCTGTCATATAAAAAGGTAAGATTGCCAGCAGATCGATAATTCCGTAAAAACTGAAAATGTATCTAAATTTATTGTCTGCCACATAGATTCTAAGCAGGTATTCGATCGAAAAAATACTAACTACCACAACTTCGAATATACCGAGGGTTCTCAAAATATCCGGATCCAGATCGGGCAGGGTTTCGACAGACAGACTTACAACAGAGAGTAAAATCAGTCCCATAATAAACAGGTTGAAAATCTTTCCTGCTGTTGTTTCCTCTTTCTCTACGATCTCTTTTAGCCTCATTTTCATCAAAGTACCCTATCTGGTTATACGAATCATATTTGATGCTAATTTTACAAGTCCAGTTTTTGGATGAGGTACCGTTCAGCAGCCAGTTTTGCAGAGCTTATTGCCGTACCGGTTACGATACTCCACAGGATCACTTTCTTCCAGTTGATCTCTTCTGAAGGGTGAGTGGAGGGAGGTTCTTCGTTATATAGTTTAAACCATCCGTTTCGTGCAATCTGGTTCAGTGTAAAACCGACTAAAACCGTTGCCCCGGTAATGATAATCTTCTTGCTTGTATCGTCCATTTTTTCCTTGTTTTGTTAATATTTAAAAAATCTGAGTCTGTTCGGTAAACTTTATGAAGCACCCAGCCACTCCTTGCGGAGAAGGGGTGCCTTTTTATTCGATCTGGTATAAATGAGGTTAGTGTTTTAGTAAAAGTAAGTGTTGTTATCTATTCTGGTATAAAGTTCTAAAGAACTGTATTTACCAGGATCTTACAGGCTGAAAGCCTGAAGCAACACAGCCCCGGGCAGCGCCCGGGGAAACAAATACCCACATACAGGGCAGGCTGAAAGCCTGCTACAGACAGATATCTATTATGGTTGAATCATTTAGTTATACGTTCACCAGTCATTTCGAAACCAATCCGGAATATTCCAGCACATCCTATTTCTCCATCTATCAGATGCACTCATTTGTATGTATAAAGATTATCGTAATGCTCGTGTATGATTCTATCTCAGGCTTTTCCCCTGGGTTCCCTAGCGGGGCAGCCCTTTTGCTTACATAATCCGGGAACATTAGCCAGTGTCTCATAAATACTTAAGCCCGAAACATGGACAAACAAGTCCGCAATCATAAGACACCTAACGAAATATTATTGTTGGCCAAAAAATCTGCTATTAAAAAATGTTGATCTATGGACAACAAGTGTACATACAAATTTTAACCGACTTGCAGTGAGTCAGAACTGCAGCTGGGTCCGTTACGGTTTCAGGAGATCTTCTCCCTCTTCAGGTGAACGGGATTTACGAGCCTGCTCCCGGATTTCTTCATCGTTACTTTCCAATTCACCTTCTCCTTCAACCACCACGCTGGAATCCTCTGCTGTCGTTGCTGCCTTCCCGGTTTTATCAGCATTTTCTGAAACTGATGAGGAATTACGGGTCATCTGTACCGGCACACCGCCTGGAAAGACCACTTCTCTCGCATCATCCGGCATTGAAATCCCTTCATTCATGTAGGTAGTTTTCATCAGACGTAATACGGATGATTTCACTTTCAAAATGTTATGTTCTTGAGCATTAACCCATAAATAAAAACGTAAATTGACGGTTGATGCGGCTAACTGATCCACTAAAATCCAGGGCTCCGGTTCCTTTAGTACCGCGGGATGCTCCTCCAGAACTTTCGCGCCTATGGCCTGGGCTGCGGCGATACTATCATCATAGCCAATTCCAATTATAAAAGTCGTACGCTGGTTGGGGTTACTGGTGAAATTAAGAATGCTGCTTTTATAGACCGTAGAGTTAGAAATTTGTATATGGTTGCCATCAAGCGTCATGAGCAGCGTGGCGCGAATCGTAAGCCGCTGGATAAAACCGGTAGTTCCGGCAATCTCCACAAGATCACCGGCATGAAAAGGATTTTGTATACTCAAAAAGATACTGGCCAGAAAGTTTTCGGTGATATCACGAAATGCAATTCCCAGGACAATTCCCAGCAGGCCGGTTCCGCCCAGCACCGTGAGGGCCACCCTGGTCAGGTCAGCGACATAGAAAACGATATACAATCCCAATAGAAATACCAGCAAAGCGACACCCCTTGCCACAATACCCCTGAGCAGATTATTCATCTCCCGTCTCTTTAAAGACGCCCGGGTGATTTTAGACACAAGGGATGAGAGGCCCCAGAATATGATGATAACGCCCAGGCTAAAGATCCAAAACGGAACTGCACGCACGACTTTGCGCCAAATTTCCTGCAGACCGGTAAAGGCAGGCTGGTAGTTCCAGATGTCAGGTTCCAGTATCTCTATTTGATTGACAACCGCGGCAACATCCTGTGTATTTCTGGCGAGATCACCTGCCCATCGCTTGAAATCTTCGGACTCAGTTGAGCCCCTTAGGAACACAACCCCGTCGTTAACCTCCACTTCGGTGTCGACAAACCAGCCCGTTGCAGCCAGTATTCCGTTCAGGCGATCCCGGATCTCCGAATCTGCTGCCTCCGGACGAACATCTACCTGTTCCGGCGCCTGTGTGTCAGGGGTGGTTTCGGGCGGTACAGTCTGGGCGGTACCTTGTGCCGAACCCAGAGCCGGCAAGCCTGCCAGCAGGATGCAAATACCGTAAAAGCAGATCTTTTTGTAGTGCATACTCATTTATTTAATACGGGTTAAATCTGCTGTGAAAACAGGTTTGACAATTTTTCGGTGATCCGCCTAAACAGGCTTCTGCGCCGCCAGCGGTCCTCAGAAATTTTGTCGCCGCTCTCCAGGTCTTCCATAAAATGGCCGTTCAATATTCCGGCCACATCTTTATCTAAAATAACTACGTTCACCTCATCATCTTTCAGCATGGAACGGTGATTGAAATTAGCTGAGCCCACGCAGCTTACGATTCCGTCAATAGTGATAACTTTTGAATGAAGCATCGTTTTTTGGTAGTACCAAAGATGGGCCCCGGCATCCAGCAACGGCTGAAAGCTCTCATCTCCCGCAATTCGGGCGGCCTCCTGGTCGGTATGTCTGCCCGGCACCATAATCTGTACGTCAACTCCCCTTTCCGCAGCTTCAATCAGGTAATTCAGAATATTGGAGTTGGGATTGAAATAGGCCGTTGTGATATAAATAGATTCCCTGGCCATAAGAATCAGGGAGAGGTAGAGCATGATAATATCACTCCAGCGAACAGAGGCTGACGTTCGAATGACCTGAATATCTGTTTTGTGATCCGGATTCGGGTCAGTTTCGATGAAGTGATCGAACTTTAGCCGCTGACCTGTTTCAATCCAGTTCTCCATAAAGGCAGCCTTCAAGCCAAATACGGCCGGGCCTGTGATCTCAAAATGGGTGTCTCTCCACTCATTTTTATCGTTTGCATCGCCCTCCCACTCTTCGGCTATTCCAACCCCTCCGGTGAACGCAACCTCACCGTCACAGATGAGTACCTTACGATGCGTTCGATTGTCAACTTTCCAAACCTTCCAGTTTTTGATAGGCCGAAACCATTCCACATGTACTCCGCTCTCCACCATCAGTTCGTGCAGCTCAGGCGGAATAGAGGCGGCTCCAAAACTGTCCAGTATTACAGAGACCTCTACATTATCTTTGGCCTTTTCAGCAAGAGCATGCGCAAATTTCTCTGCAATGGCCCCTTTCCAGTACACAAATGTTAAAAACTCAATTCTCTCCTCAGAGTCAGCTATAGCCTTCAGCATGGCAGGAAAAATCTGGTTTCCATTTTTCAGAACCGATACGCTATTGCCTGATGTAAACGGAATTCCAAGACTCCTTTCCAGCAGCTTCTTATAGTAGGATCGGTCTTCCATGGTCTGTTCCTTTCTTAGGTATCAACATTGTGATATGAATTATAAAACTGTCAATTAAACAGGTATTTGCTTCCGGTTCCTACAGTACGGCCCCGGTAGTTTCTGTTCCTTTTTGAGCGGTCCACTGTCCATCTTCAAGTGCAAACTCGATTGTTTCTGCTTCGGTAAATGAATCATCCGATTCGCTCCACCGACGTACCTCAATCTCTATATATTTATCTTTCAGCCGAATTACGTTATACCCATTGGGTTCGTGACGCACACGATTTGAAATGGCTGTTCCTGCCTGTGCCACAATAATAGCCCGCTCTGACGATGGATATTGTGCCCTGACATCTCCGGTATAGCCGTGATGGAGGTGACCCGCAAGGAGAAGATCCACCTTGTATAGCTCCAGCACCTCTAGGGCACTGCTTGCCCGGCCTACGAGATCCACACCGGTATCTTCTTTCCCGGGCGGCGGGAGGAACGGATGGTGGGTAACCACGATCTTAAAATCAGTTGGCGGAAGGGATGAAAGTATACGCTCCATCTCATCTATCTGTTGAACAGAAATACGGCCACTTTTCCAGGTGAGTGAGCGGGTGGTATTAATACCCAGAACCGTCAGATCATCATCCACATACCGGGGAATAAGCTCGTTTGAAATGTATTTTTTATATCGGCCCAATGGGCTCAGGAAACGGCGAAAAATATCGAAAAGAGGAACATCGTGATTTCCGGGGACGCTCAGCTGGGGGCTGGGTAGCCGATCCATAAATTCAGCGGCAGACTTGAATTGGGAGCGCCGGGCCCGCTGGGTAAAATCACCGCTGTTAATAACCAGCTCAGGCTGTATGCGACGGAGATCTCTTACAAGGCCTTCTGCAACCCGGGAGTCTTCCGTACCAAAATGGAGATCAGAAATATGGGCTAATGTTTTCATGGCAAAATTACCCGCAAAGCTTTCTTTCGGATTTTGAAATGCAGGGGTGTATCTAACGTGATATTTTCACCGTCAACCGCAATTGTTACGCTGTGCTTTCGCGGCGTCACCTGCACGTCGGTGAGCAGGTGTGTATCAAGATTATCGGTCTCTTTTATACTGCTGAAGTTGAGCTGCCAGGCCATTTTTAAAAGAGCCGGGAAGCGCGGGGAGTGGGCCATGCAGAGCCACAACACACCTTTATTAAGGGATGGCCGGTTGACATCCGAGGTGGCTATATTCTCGTATTCATTATTTCCCACGAACAAAAATGGTGTAAATAGTTTTATTCTGAATTCTTTGGATTCAACCGTCATTCGCATCATTGGTAAACGTTTCAGCACAAGTAAAAGGGCCGCTATTTTTGCCCGCCATTTGGACCATCCGTGCCTGTCAGTTTTTTCCTCCCTTTCCCTAACAATATTGGGATAAAGGCCGATTGTGGCGTTATTTATAAATATATGTCCATTCACTTCCCCCACATCAATTGTATCGCTCCGCATTTGATCAAGAAGGTGAATTGCAATCTCCGGATCTTTAGGAATACCGGCATCCCGGGCAAAGTTGTTTTTGGTTCCGAGCGCCAACACCAAAAGAGATATATCTAAATCGGTAGCATGTCTTGCGGCGGTACTTACAGTGCCATCTCCGCCGCCGATAACCAGGAGATCAACATCCAAAGATATAAGCCGCTGCACTTCTTCTTCAACATCCGAGCCGTCTACTATAGAAAGACACCCCTCAGCAACCCTGTTTTCCAGGTTCTGTTTAATAAGCTCAAGTCGAGCATTTGACTCTTCAGGCGACAGTGTGCCTGAGGAGTTGTTGATTACGGCACCGATCTTCATCTTACCTCTGTTCAGGAAATTATTGGGGCTTCATATAGCCGGGGGAAAAGAGTAATTGTCAGAGAGCAAGCAAGAGATACCGGGTAACTTTTCAGGTGATCGATGTAAATCCATGAACCAAAGCTACATATCGATTTTATCCATGGACTTAAATCGCTTCAATGGCATTGCGCGATCTCCGGAAAATCCGGATAGCGATTTCTCCGGGCAGATCGTCTGTCAATGTTTAGCAATAATCCAAATAGCATGAATAATGCCGGGTATATATCCGAGAATGGTTAGCAAAATATTCAGCCAGAAAGCACCGGATAATCCCACTTCTAAAAATACGCCGACAGGGGGAAGAAGAATCGCAAAAATGATTTTTATAATATCCATAGAACCATCTCTCACTTGTTTATTAAAATTAATTTGTGCCGAAGTAAAACCTCGTTCAAATCTTAATATATCTCAGAAATTGCCATTTAAAAAGCTGTCGGCCTGAATCTGTAAATCATGCAATGATTTCAAAAATGGATGTAAGATATGGGCAGCCAAAGGGTGATTTGTACCGCCCCGGGCGGGGGAAGGATTCTGTATAATGTAGTGCATCGTTATTACAATCGAACTCAGACTGTGATATTTTCACTCCTCACCGGCTATATCCGTAGTGATGGTTTCCGTGGAAAATCTTTTCGGCTTCAATTGTACGTACAGTATTCTCAATTTGATCTTTTCCAACAGCTCCTTTGATATCCAGAGATGATAAAACTGCATAAATTGTGGAGACCACAAATTCCTGGCATCCATCGGTTCCCATTCTGTAGTAAACCTCTACCATCTGTTTGGTGAAATCACGTGATTCCCTTAAAAGTGAATTATATTTGTATGCCTGAAACCTGCCATTGTTGTTCATCTCTTCCAATGCTTCCTCCACCAGCTTTGAAACCTGATTATAGGTATGAGCCTTGTTTACAGCATAGAAACCGGTGTACATATCCATATGCAACATTGCAAAGTAGTTGGTGGCGATGACCAATATAGTATCGTAAGCCTTTTTGGGATAGTTTTCTTCAGCGCTATATTGAAAAATCAGGTCAGCAGTCAACGGACCGCTTTGTAAGAGACATTCTTTAATTGTGATTTTTCTGCTGTAATACTTCCCAAGGTTCTGCTTGATTGCGTTCAGTGCTCTGTCTTTGTTGACATCTTTGGGATTTTTATTGATTAGCGTGCCGGGTTGTCCTTTCATAACAAGTTCATTTGAGATTATGTGAGTTGAATACCCGTAATTTTTTGGATGCCAATGAAAGGATGTACAATCAAATGGCATATTGATAATCAGGAATCTTCTAAACTCAGAGTTATTACTAAGTAGTAGGGGGGGTGAAAGATAGATATGAATATGTCAAGAAAATGACGTTACATAATTGTTTAGAACAGTTATATATATTCCATATTCTGACTCGTCTATTTACCCCTAAACATATGATATATAGTGTTTTAAAGAAATCATGATTCAGTTGAGATTCCTCTCATCATTTATCTTTGTATATGCAATATATAAATCAATTTAGAGACTCAGTCGAATTGATATTGTGTTCAAATCATCCAAGAAGTGAGGGGGCCCTAGGCAAATAATTCCATAGTAAAAATGAGTCTGATTAAGGGGTTTGATGGACTTAAACCGTGTGGATTCATCA
>CAZKIZ010000155.1:0-7561 GCA_964552935.1 uncultured Rhodohalobacter sp.
ATAATTGTCATTCCGGCGAGCCGTTCCGGGTTTTTTTCTCTGTCGTTTACAATATCGCGTATAATGATCTCCTGAATTTGATCCGGATACATTGATTTTACAGTACTGTACATTTCAGGATCTTTCTCTCCTGAATCTCCAATCAGGATAAACTGCCGGTCAGGAAATGTGTCAATGATAGCTGTGATCTGTTCCAGTTTCTGTTCGTACGTCATGTTACCGTTCGTGATCAACTGACTCAGATCTCGCCATGTACCCGGGTTCAGAAGATTCTTCCGCACCGTTTTCATATGAAACGATCCCGCGGGATAGGGCTCCTCCCGGGTAAAGAGAAACGCAGAAATTGGTTTATATAGCTGCCAGGGTGCTCCTGAAACGTAGTGGAAAGTGGCTTGATCCCACTCATTGTACATGTCAGACATTCCGGGTGCAGGTGTGAACTCTTTAAAAAATGTATTTCGGATAACAACATCATTTCCGCCTGGGAGCTCAGTGATTTTAATCGTGTCGTCAATGTCAGAAATCACGGAGAGTCCGTATGGTTCAACAAGCTGTATTCGTCCCTCTCCGGTATGAAAATCTGATACGGCTTTTATGTTGAGCCAGTTATCATCGCTTCCTTGAAAAACTAAAAGTGAATCGGCGCGCTCTTTAGATATTCGAATTGAGCCCTCTTTAAGTCCATCTAAATCGGTTCTTAAGGGTTTGCCGTCTCTGTTTTTGATTTGATACGTATGTTGATGAGGATCCTCTTTAAATTTAAAAACGACTTTCTCTCTCCACTCACCATCGGCAACAAAGTCATCTGCTCTCGATCTGAAAATCTCCTTTTCATCATCGTCTAAATCATACCTCAGGCTTGCAGCAGAGGCAGCCAGCCTTTCAACTCTTTCCCTGCGCTGATGAACATAAATTCGCAGAGGGATGACCCATTCATCATTGTCCTGGTAGGCGTATGTAGAGTAGAAGATGACCTCGTTTTCATTTTCAAAGTCAATCAGGCTTTTGATTCCTGAACAACCCGCCAGCCACAAAGCCATGATTAACAAGACGGCATTTATTCGCATGGAAGATCCGCCTGATGTGTTAAATGATCCGGTCATGAATTTGGAAGTTTGAACGTTGTGGTACTAAGATAGTCTCATAGTGGGCTTTGAAATACCCATCTGTCGGCTGCCTGCCCCTATGGGGATTTTGTTCCGAAGGAATCCCGTTGGGGCCGGCTGATGGGTGACACCAACCCGTCAACCCGCAGAAACAGCGTGCAGACGGGGCAGTATTGCAAAGCTTTCTCATAGATATATTATCGGTAGTTGCCTGCCATAGGCAAGCAATTTTTCAGCCGATGTAAGGAGACAGGTTTCGTAATAAATTTATGATAACCAATTTCTTGTGCGCGCTGCAGGTTTTTGCTGTCTGAATTCCCTGTGATATAAATAATTTTAGGGTCGTATGATTTGGTGATTTCTCTTGCAACGTTAATACCATCGAAGGAGTTTTTCAGCATTATATCCAGCAGCAGTATATCAGGCTTGAGATCGATAATTTTTTCAACAGCCCTTTTCCCGCAGGACTCTATACCGGTAAGTTTCAGATTCAGCTTTTCCACCATTAATTTAAGAAGTAAGCTTTGTATGCTATCATCTTCAACAATAAAAACGGTCATAATCAAAAGTGGTTTAAGCGGTTGCAGGTTATTCATCGCGTATCAAAGCGGAAGGAGGTCGGAGGATGATCCTGCACAGAGTACCCCATTTCAGGAGACTTTCTCCAAAGGGAATTCAATCGTACTGCCTCTTCCTGTATTTAATACAAATGAGGGAGGGGGGTACCCCTAACGGAAATTTGTTTTTTTACCGGAAGATGAAGATTTGACGGGCTTACAATATTATGACGCTAACGGTGGAGTAGGACTTCTTTTTTTCTGAGAAATCACTCTTTGTGACAGTTTTTAGAAAAGTTGCACAATCTCAGCATGGTGACTTTCCGCAAGATTGCTTTTCTAGGGGAATTTAAAAGTACCGGGAACTGATTCTGAAGATGTGGCTATTGGATTTTCAAACAGAGAATAGAAGAGAGACTCAACTTCTCCAATCGTTATCAATCCGGGAAATTGATCGATTAAACCTTGAACAGTGGGTATTCAATATCAGACGAAAACATCCACATGTCTGCCGATCCCTTCCCGAAGCGATTTGGCCGTTTGCAGCTTAACTGCTTCTGCCCGCGAACGGGGGCTGGTACTCGGGTCCGGCCGTTTCATGTTTGGGCGTTCGTTTAATGAAAAAGCAGGATGTTCTGAGGAACGTTCTCTGTTCTTTGCATCTCGTTCAGCATCTCTCTTTTTATTCAGAAGCTGAGGTATTCGGTTTAACCTTGATATTTTTGATATAAGAGCCATAACATTTGATTCATGTTACATGCTGGAGATCGTTCATTCATTATCTGAAATCAGACCGCAGCGAAATCTTTTTGATTAACTTACTGCGATAAGTATAATCAAATTATCGGTCTAAAGAACTCAAACGTAACCGTTTAGCCGTTAGACTTTTTTAAGATTCCCTCTTTAAGGCCCCTCGGGCCGGCTCAGTAGCTCTGGAACACTTCCTCCTTCATAAGATCCTGCTTAAGCTGAATCAGCAGCTTACCAACGATTTGTGAGATCCTTGCTTCTGACAGCTCAAGCAGCAGCGCAATCTCACTCATGGTCATATCCTCATAGTAGTAGAGTGTCAGAATCAGGCGGTCGCGTTCATCCAGCTGACCGATTTTTCTCTTCAGACTCTCCGCCACTTCTTTTTTCTCCATATTGCTGTCGGGGGTGACGCTGTCGGGATCTGCGTGAATTTCGTAGTAGGTGCCGGAATCTTCGTCGAACGTATTATCGAGCGAAAGGGCATTACGCTGCTGAACGTAGGTAAGCAGCTGATGAAACTCATCAAGCGTCATATCCAGTTCATTGGCAATCTCTTCTTCACTTGGTTCCCTGCCGAGTTCCTGCGACTTTCGCTGAATCACTTCCTGCACCTGTCCGTAGGTTTTGCGCTGTTTACGCGGAAGCTGATCTATCTTTCGCAGATAGTCGATTACGCTTCCCCGGATTCGGTAGTAGGCGAAGGTGTTGAACTGTATGTTTTTAGAACAGTCATACGAGTCCAGGGCCTGAATCAATCCGCTGATTCCTGCACTTTCCAGGTCTTCGCGCTGTGTAAGCGGCTGATCGGGACGGTTAATTTTTCCGATGATGCTTCGGATAAGCGGCATCGATTTGCTGATTATTGAATTTCGAAGCCCCGGTGCCGGAAACTTGCAAAATGAGTCGACGAGTTCTTGTAGTGATACATTACCCATGATTATCCCTCTTCTTTGGTTTGAGCCTTATTACTGTTCATTTCCGGTACTGTGGATCTCTCGGCTCCCGACTCGCCACGGATGATATTCAGGAAAAAGATTCCCAAATAAACCACGGTGAACAGAACCATAAATACAAGTATGCTTCTGTATAGTGCAACATCAGGGTTCGAGCCTGATAACAGAAGCAGCATGAATTTGAAAAGAGAGATAACTGTAATAAGACGTATTAACATGATATTCTATCTTTGGTGTTAAATTGTTGGTTTAGCTGCTGCGCGTGGCGATAGCTTCGCCAGTCCCGCAACATTTTCCGCGATATAGCGGAGTTCATCTATAATAGGATCGCCGGGGTTAGACCGGAGAAGCGTGCGCTGGTCCTTCACTGAATTTTTTATCGCAATGCTTGCCGGAATAAAACCGAGGTAGCTAACCTGTTTTTGAAGAAAGTAGTCCAGGATACTGTTGAAGCGGTTGCATGTGTCTTCAGCCGTTTTTTCTTTTTCTGCAAAGTTCACAACAGCAGCAAAGTTATAGCCGGGATCTATCGAAAATACATACTTGCAGAGCCGGTAGACGTCAGAAATTGCGGTCGGTTCATCCACAAGAATAATCGTCCCCACGTCGGCCCTGTCGAGCGCCCAAAGCGTCATTTCTCCGGTTCCTGCCGGTGTATCAATAATGATAAAGTCATTCTCTTCAGAGAGGTACGCCAGCACCTGGTCCAGTGCGTCAACCATCAGGTCGGGATCGAATGTGTGGTGTGCCGGGTCATCTGAACCGGTTACAAGGGTCAGACCGTCGCAGTTTTGTATAATATCTTCCAGTGCAGACTCACCACGAATCCATCCGGCTACGCTTCCGTTTATCTGCTCGTTCATTAAAGTAGAGCAGTTCGAAAGGCCGATATCGGCATCAATCAGAGCCACACGAAATCCCATGCTTTGCAGCATTTGAGATACGTTCACGCTGGTCATGCTTTTACCAACACCGCCTTTCCCGCTGATCACTGACAGTACAAAGGGTCCTTCTGTTCGGTTCTTCATTCTCATACTCATATCAGTTTTTAAGCACATTTTGGGCAAACCAGGCGGGGTCGAACCTGTGCAGGCTGTCGGGCAGAGATTCGCCATTGCTAACAAATCTCGCAGGACAGCCCATCTCTTTCATAAATGGAATTATAGGGCCCCACTGGGATACTTCGTCCAGGTGTGTTACCGCTATGTAATCGGGCTGCAGCGGATGGTTTACCGCAGACGACTCTTTGAAATAAAACTTGTTCAGGGATGCATTCACCACATAGTGAACTTCCACCGGCTTGATGGAGGCAAAGACCTGGCGAATTTTCCAGTATCGTCTGAAAGAATGCTCCTGCTGAGTGCTGATAGAGGGTGTATCAATCAGTACATGATCATACATCTCCCACTCTTCCTGCATCTCGGCCACATCAACGCCGGTGTTTACCTTGTAAAACGGAATGTTGTGATCGTTACAAAAGGGCTCTAAAATGGTGTAGTATGGAGTGCTGACCGCAGGCTGGCCCATCGATACAACCGCAATATTCTTCTGTTTCATAAAGTCGGGATGCTGCGTCAGCTTCATGATCAGGTGCGTTTTGCCGGCTCCGGCGGGACCTGCAAAAAGCAGGTACTTTTGAGTTTTACGGTCTGTTTCGCAGCGGATCGCCTCGCGAATAATTCCCGACAGCTTCGACATGAACATGGAGGTCTGATCGTACGGATCGATTCCCTCTTTTATAATCTCGCTGAACCAGCCGGCCACCACACTGGTGCTGATACCGGTGTTCACCAGCTGCTGAAATGCAGGATGGGATGCGTACTCGAGATTGGAGCTGATCAATGACGAGTCGAGCAGGGCTTCCAGTTTGTCAAATCGTTTATGAAGCGCTGTTATTTCGCGCTGTTCCCGCCGCGGCTGTGATGAGGGAACAGTAGATGATGTTGAAGATCGGTTGATCCTGGGGCCGGCATTGTCGAATTTTGAGAGCAGGCCTTTTTCATCACTGCCGGTATCGTCGGTACCGTTTGCAGGTGCAACATTCTTCTCTTGTTTTGAGGCCTCTTCCTTTCTTTCAGGAACAGATGGCCTTACGTTCGCACGGCTGTAGAGCGACTGATTACCGGTAGATGAATTCTGTCTGTTTGCGCTGGGGCGAAACGCGGTTTTTTCTGAATATTTTTTTTCTGCGTCGTTTTCCCGGCGTTGGCCATTGACGCTATTACCGATATTTTTTCCGTCAGCCGGGTCATTTTTTTCCGCATACCTTCGCAGAGCGTCAAGTGTGCTGCCTGATTTTTTCTCAGAATCTCGGTCTAAAGTCCTCTCAAAGCTCACGCCATTCTCCGGTTTCCTGTTTTCTTTTTGCCCCTTTTCGCCGCGGTTTTCACGCGGGTGGATATCACTCTTTTCCGTATCTGCAGCTATCGTTATGCCCGCATTACCGCTGCTGTCGGTATCGCTGCTGTCTAATACCACAAAGTCATCCCCATACATTTGCTGGGCGCTTTTCTTTGCGGCCTCGATCGTTTTCCCTAAGAATTTCTTAAGTATCATGCGGGTGTAGGTTCTTCAATTTCAGCTTGTTGTATCCGTATCCTGTCGAATGTTTTAAACTGCACATCCGAACTGATGTCATTGTATGACAGTACATTTATTTCTGGCAAGATTGGTGCCAGAAACTCGAACAGAGTGAATCTCAGCACCGGTGAAGTGAGCAGAATTGGATCGTATCCCTGGCGAATCATGGAGTCGAAAACCTTGGACGAATTTTGATAGAGCAGTTCCACCATGTCGGGGGTTAACCCGAGCGTGTTGGAGTTGAGGCTTCCCTGCTGTGCCTGCCCAATCAGGTGCGATTCGAGATTAGAGTCGATCATCACCACAACCACCTCGTTATTATCGGTGGTAAACTGCCGCGTAATGGTCTCGGCGAGAGCCGCACGGCAGTACTCGGTTAGTACATCAGTGTTATTGGTCTTCTGGCAGTGATCGGCCAGGGTTTCTAAAATGGTCACAAGATCTTTAACGGGAACCCGCTCGCGCAGCAGACGCTTCAGAACTTTCTGCACGTCACCAATTTTTAGCCCGTCCGGAATAAGCTCTTCAATAAGTGCAGGATGACTCTCTTTGATATTGTCGATCAGGCGCTGCACCATTTGACGGTCCACCAGTTTGTGTGCATTTTTCTTCAGCACTTCCATCAGGTGAGTGGTAATAACCGCCCCGGCTTCAATAACCGAGAGGCCATATTTTTCCGCCTGCGACTTATTTTTTCCGCTGATCCAGATCGCGTCCATCCCGAATGTAGGGTCTTTGGTCTCGATGCCCTGGATGTCCGGCTTGAAATCGGCGGGCAGCAGGGTCAGATGATATCCGGGCAGCAGTTCGCCTTCACCCTGAACAATTCCGCGCATCTTAATGACGTAGTGGTTGGCATCGAGCTGAACGTTATCGCGAATCCGGATGGATGGGATGATAATTCCGAGTTCGGAGGCGAGCTGCTTCCGGAGTGATGTCATTCGCTCCAGCAGATCACCGCCCTGTTCTTTTTCCACCATCGGGATGAGGCTGTAGCCTATCTCCAGCTCAAGTGTGTCGAGCAGCAGGTAGTCCTCCACTTTATCCTCTGCCTCGGCTTCTCCCTTCAGTTCTTTTGTTTTCTGCTCATCACTTTCAATTTGCTCGATCGTCTCAGATTTATGCTTTGTATATGCAAGAAATGCAAAGAGACCGCCAATGGTCCAGAAAGGGATAAGTGGCAGGCCGGGAAGGGCGCCAATCAGAAAGATAAAGACGGCACCGATCATAACGGTTTTAGGATTCCCAAGTACCTGCGTGGTTAACTCTTCACTCAGGTTGCCTTCCGATGCAGCTCTTGATACAATAATACCAGCTGCTGTAGAGATCAGCAGGGCGGGTATTTGCGATACAAGCCCGTCACCAATGGTCAGCAGAGTATAGAGTTCAGCGGCCTCGCCCAGGCTCATCCCCAGCTGGGCCGTTCCAATAATGAGGCCTCCGATAATATTGATAAATGTGATTAACAAACCGGCGATAACATCCCCGCGCACAAACTTACTGGCTCCGTCCATAGCCCCGTAAAAGTCCGCTTCACGCGAAATCTCTTCCCGGCGTTGTTTCGCCTCCTGGTCGCTGATGAGCCCGGCGCTCAGGTCGGCGTCGATCGACA
>CAZKIZ010000156.1:0-7540 GCA_964552935.1 uncultured Rhodohalobacter sp.
CTGGCAATGGAAAATGGCGTAAACTATCCCAAAGGGCTGCTTAAATGGGCCGATCAAATTGGTCCCTCTACTGTACTAGACTGGATGAGCGCACTGCAGGTAGAATATCGTGAAGACCGATATCGCCCAAACCCCCTGCTAAAGCGTAAAGTCAGAAATAACGAACTCTTTTATGAATGAGTCAATCCCGGATACACCATCTGATATTGTCAGCTTCCTGCTTAAGAACGACCCGTTCAGCCGGTGGCTGGGCGTTAAGATTGTGGAGGCAGAGACGGGCCGCTGTAAAATTGAGTGCAGAATCAGAGATGATATGCTGAACGGTTTTAATATCGCACACGGAGGCGTCCTTTTTTCCCTGGCTGATACAGCACTCGCATTTTCTGCAGCAACGTACGGAACCGTTTCACTTACAATAGATAACTCAATTTCGATTACAAAAAAATCCCTCTCCGGTAACGTGCTCACAGCCGAATCAAAAGCGGTTAATTTAACAAAGAAGACAGGTGTTTTTGATGTCAGAGTAAGAAATGAAGAGAATGAGTCAATCGCTTTCATGAAAGGTACCGTCTACCGAACCGGCCGGAAAATTGTTATTCAAAGGTAGAATGACAGCCATCGTCTCGCAAAACCAATGAGCTAAACTTTTCACACTGCGATGCGTATACGTTTTAAAATAAACTTCTGTTAGATTTATGGGACTAAAAAACGAAGCCAAATCGATATACGATACCAAAACGTTCTACAAGGAATACGTGAGCGGGATGAACTCCCGTCAGCTTGGAAAAGAATTTCAGTCTGACTCTGAACGTCTTAAAAAACTCTACGATGACGCCCTTAAAGAGAATAATCCGTCCACCACTCCGGATAAAATTCCATTTATGCAGAAAGTACTCAGTCTGCTTTCTGCCCTCACAAAACGACTCAATCCTGTACGCCGCCTTGTGTTTGGTGTGGCACTCGTTGGATTTTTGCTCTACTTCATCATCTCCTTATTCGAAGTTATCGGCATCTTTACAATATTCAGCGGTTTAAAACCTCTGCTCATGCCGGCGGCATTTGTATCCGTACTGGCCATTCTGTTAATAGAGCTTCTTGAGAAATCGGATGTTCAGCAGGAGCTTAACTTTGCCAGAGATATTCAGCTCAGCCTCCTCCCCCCTTCAACCATCACAAACAAAACCCTTGAGGTCTACTCCTTTGCCGCTACTGCCAGTGAGGTTGGCGGTGATTATGTAGATGTTATTAAAACTAAAAAAGGCACATACGTAATCATTGCTGACGTATCCGGCAAAGGTATGAGTGCAGCTCTCTACATGGTCAGAATTCAGGCTCTCGTTCATCTGTTAATTAATAAGGATCATCCTACCCCGAAAGAACTCCTGCTTGAGTTGAATAACTACATCAAGTCTAATAAATCAGATAAAACGTTTGTTACAGCCTGTGCCGCTTTTTTTCCCAATGATGATGCCTCCTTCACATTTACCCGTGCAGGACACAATCCACCCGTACTGTACAGTCACGAACATGAAACTACATTTAATCTCAGGACAGACGGGTTTGCACTGGGCATGACAACTACAAATATCCTGAAAGAAAAAATGGTGGAAAAAAAGTTCCGCTTTCAGGAACAGGACAGCATTTTATTCTATACCGACGGGCTTACTGAAGCGCGAAACGACCACGGTGAAGAGTACGGTGCGGAAAGAGTTGAAGGGATCATGTCTATTTATGGATCTCTCCATTCCAAAACGATCTCTAAAAAGGTTCAATCCTCTTTAGAGTCGTTTATTGGAAGTGAAAAGAATCTCGATGACATTACCTTTGCAGCCGTCCACCGGAATCCTGAAAGCGGGATCGTAAAATCAGAGTAGTACTTACTTGACGAGTGATAAGCCGTTTTCAACGACTTTCTCCGCGGTAAGTCCCAGATGTTCATATACCTCTTCATAAGGAGCAGATTCACCAAAGCGGTCAATCCCCATCACGACGCCTTCGCTACCGGTGTATTTGAGCCAGCCCATTGGCGAGGCCGCTTCAATTGAAATCCGTGCTTTCACATCGGCAGGAAAGACCTCGTTTTTATAGGCATCATCCTGCTTTTCGAACAGCTCCCAGCTTGGCATACTTACAACGCGGGTTGCAACGCCTTTGCTTTCAAGCGTCTGTGCAGCAGAAACAATAATTTCCACCTCAGAGCCTGTAGCCATCAAAATTAGTTCCGGCGTGCCCCCGGAAGCCTCCTTAAGGATATAGGCCCCCTTTTCAGTACCTGAGGCTTTTCCGTAAACTGAACGATCAAGGGTTGATAAATTTTGACGCGTTAATACCATCACGGACGGACCATCTGCGTTTTCAATAGCTGCCTTCCAGCAGTAGGACGTTTCGTTTGCATCAGCAGGGCGTAAAACAGTGACGTTTGGCGTGGCTCTCAGTGCAGCGAGGTGCTCGATCGGCTGATGAGTAGGGCCGTCTTCACCCAGCCCAATGCTATCATGTGTAAACACAAAAATAGAGGGAATATGCGAGAGTGCAGCTATTCGGATAGACGGCTTGTTATAGTCAGAAAAGACCAGGAAAGTGGCACCAAACGGAATAATACCGCCGTGAAGTGCAAGACCATTCAATGCGGCCGCCATGCCATGTTCCCGAACACCATAGTGCAGGTTTCTGCCGCTATAGTCTTCAGCGCTGAAAATCCCTTTATCATCCATATCGGTTTTGGTGCTCCCGGTCAAATCAGCTGATCCGCCAACCAGGTTGAAGATGTGATCGGCCATTTGATCCAGCACTTTTTTGGATGCATTGCGCGTAGCCAGTCCTTTAGGGTCTGCTTCAAATTCAGGGATCACCTCCGACCACTCTTCCGGCATATCGCGGCTTACGAAATTTTTGAAGAGTACTCCATCAGTTGGATATACCTTTTCAAAATCAGAAAGTTTAGCTTTCCACTCTTTTTCAGCAGCACTGCCCGACTCCCTGGCTTTCAAAAACTCATTATTTACCTCATCAGGTATATAAAAAGGTTCATCATGCGGCCAGTTCAGACGCTCCTTTGTGAGCTTGATTTCATCATCTCCAAGCGGTGAACCGTGCGATGCAGCTGAGCCCTCTTTATTTGGGCTTCCAAAACCGATGGTTGTTTTGCACTCAATTAAAGATGGCGTATCTGTGGATTGAGCTTTTTTTATCGCCTGTTCAATCTCCTGGTGATTGTGGCCGTCAATCTGCTGAACATCCCAGCCGTACGCTTCAAACCTTTTTTTAGAATCGTCAGTAAACGCCAGGTCGGTAGAGCCATCAATCGATATTTTATTGGAGTCGTACAGATAGATAAGCTTATTCAGCTTTAAGTGGCCCGCCATGGAGGCACTTTCATGAGAAATACCTTCCATTAAATCACCGTCACTTACAATTGCGTAAGTATAATGATCGATCAGTTCGTGATCATCCTTATTAAATGTTTTTGCCATAAATCGTTCGGCCATCGCCATACCCACCCCGGTTCCAAAGCCCTGACCCAGCGGACCTGTTGTAGTTTCCACGCCCGGCGTCATGCCAAATTCAGGGTGGCCCGGTGTAATGCTTCCAAGCTGGCGAAAGTTTTTAATCTCTTTTAGTGATACATCATAACCCGTGAGATGAAGCAGAGAATAGAGAAGCATGGATCCGTGGCCGGCCGACAACACAAATCTGTCCCGGTCAAACCAGTGGGGATTTTCAGGGTTATGCTTCAGGAATTTAGTCCATAAAACATAAGCAACATCAGCCATACCCATAGGCATGCCTGGGTGACCGGAATTGGCGGCCTGGACGGCGTCCATGGAGAGTGTTCTGATCGTATTTACACAGAGTTCGTCAAGTTTAGGAGCAGTAGTCATTTCAAATTATTTATTGATATTATCTTTGCTGTGAAGATAGAGAAGATGGGAGCTATTGGAAAATAAAAGACATAAAAAAAGGCTGCCCCGATCAATATCAGAACAGCCTTTGCAAATTGTTAATTTTGAATTTTATCTTCGGCCACTGGCAGAATGTCCTTCACACTCGAGCTCAAACTGGAGTTCGTGTGATGCAGGCTCTGAAAAATCACCATAATTAGCATTTTCGAATGCACTGCATGCGTTAGATACTTGATTCAGACCTTTGTAAGCAGTACCGAGTTCAAAGTAAATTTTAGCTCTGTCGGTAACACCGCCTGATTCAAATTCAAGTGCCCGGTTTGCGTGCTCAATTGCCCTTTGGAAGTTGCCTCTGGTGTTGCTGATTTCAGAAAGGCGGTAGTGCGCATCGGCGGATTCAGGATTATATCTTTCAACCATTTCCAGAAGTTCGATTGCACGATTATATCTTCCTTCATCCTTCAGGTTTACTGCTCTGAAAATTAACTCCTCCGCAGCACTCGATCTTGCATTGCCAAGGGTTCTGTCGTCTCCCAGTTGTTCTGCAAGTTCAATAGCACGGTCGAAAAGTTCTACGGTTCTGTCTATTTCAGCCGGGTTTTGGCGTCTGTGCACGAGGGCACGCTGATAGTATGCGGTTGGATAGTTAGGATTTAATTCAAGAGCTCTGTCGAGACTTGCTTGTGCCGCGTCATAATCTTCGGCTCGAAACTGAATGGTTGATTTTAGATAGTGAAGCTGAGGGAGTGCTCGCGTAGTTTGCTGAACAACCTGCTCGTCATTAAACTCTTCACCAGCTTCTCTGGCATCATTAAATCGTGCAATTGCACGATCGGCAGCTTCGATGCTTCTTTCCTGCTGATATTGCTGAAATGCTCTTGAAGCACGGCTGTAATAGACTCGTGGCAGCTGCCGTACAATACGCTCTGATATATCTTCCAGACCATTTTCATTCGCTACTTGAAGGGCTTCCCGGTAGGTTTCAATTGCATCTTCCAATTGGTTTGCCGCTGCAAGATCTTGAGCTTCATTATACAGAGTAACAGCTTCTGCTCGCATATCTTCCTGTGCTGTAGCTGTTTGAGCAATTCCGAATGCCATAGCCAGCACAATCAGAATGGATAAAAATTGGCTGTAAGATTTCATAATGCTTTAGGTTTTATTAATGGATTTCAAGGTAAAAACGGGAATAACATACTAAAATTTTTACTTCCTTTCTCTATGTATTCCTACAATTGTTAACTTAAGTAAATTAAAAAAGTTTCTCAGAAAGAAAAGTTCGGTTTTGGCTTTCGAATTTGATAGAAATCGCAGACAAATTTTACTGCCTCTTCTATGTCGTCTGTAATTTTATAGAGCGAGGTATCATCTTCGGATATATATCCTCCTTCAACGAGCTGTTTTTCAATCCACTCACCCAGTCCGTCCCAGTAATCTTTGCCCACGAGAACGATCGGTATCTTTTCAATTTTGTACGTTTGAATCAGGGTTAACGTCTCAAACAGTTCATCCAAAGTGCCAAATCCGCCGGGAAAAACGATGAATCCCTGAGCATATTTTACAAACATCACTTTTCTGACAAAAAAGTACTTAAAGTTTATTTCATATTTCGGGTTAACAAATTCATTGATTCCCTGTTCATGTGGTAACGCTATGCCCAGACCAACTGATTTTCCCCCGGCATTCATCGCACCTTTATTTCCGGCTTCCATAATTCCCGGTCCGCCGCCAGTAATAACACCGAAACCATTCTCCGCTATCATTTCGGCTGTCTTAACAGCCTTTTTATAATACTTACTGCCCTTTTTTAATCGAGCCGACCCAAAAATGGATACACAGGGTCCAACTTCCATCATTTTATCATACCCATCTACAAACTCACCCATGATTTTAAATATGCTCCAGAGATCGTCACTCCCCTTTTTATCAAAGTGATCGGGTGGGATATTATCTTTTGTGAAATATTCTGGTGAAGTCATATAATCATTTTTTATTGAGTTGGATGGAAAGCCTGAGACCCGGCGCATTGCCGGCGATCAGGTCAGGTCCGATGGTTGTGGTTGCAGAAAGATCGTCAGAAACGTCAAAACTTCTCATATGTGCAAATACATACGCATCTGCCGCATTTAAGCCGTAAGCCAGAAACATCACGATAAACATTAAATCTCTTCTGTTCCTTAAGTCGTTTCTGTTTTGCTGAAGCTGATTTGTGTTAATTCCCGTTAGCCGTTCGGGAGTAGGGCCAAATCTGAAATCAGTGTCCTCACCCCGTTGTGCGTTATAGACTGCAGCACGATAATCTTTGTAATCCTGGTGAACTGTATATGTGTAGTAACCAATGCCCGAAAAAAGCCCATAAATAATCGGCACTTTCCAGGCCTGACGGTTTTCAATTTGTCCCCAACCGGGAATCATCATCGATTTATACAGCACAGATTTAGGATCAGGGTACTCCTCGCGATCTTGTTGCTCTTCAACAGAAACGTAATGATTCAGATCAGAATCGTATAGTCTCAAAACGAGAATCGAATAATCTTTTTGGATGAAAGATTGCTGACTGTGGACAGATTGACAGACAAACACCATCAAAAATAAAAGGCTAACTATCTTCATCAATGATCTGCAGAAGACGGTCAAGATCATCGTTTGAGTAATATTCAATACGAATTTCTCCGCCATCACCCTTCTGTTTGATATTTACTTTTGTGCTGAGGTTACTTCTTAGTCTTTTCTCGATAGTGTTTATAAACGGGGATTTATCTTCTTTCTTTTTAGATTTTTTTTGTTCGTTTTTCTTATCAAATGAACGTACAAGCTCTTCCGTTTGACGTACAGAGAGTGATTTTGATAATATTTTTTTCAGCAGCGCCTTTTGATCTGATTCTTTTTCTACATTGATCAGTGAGCGGGCATGGCCGGTAGAAATTTTTTCGTCGCGCAGTGCTGCCTGAATGAAATCGGGCAGCTGCAGCAGGCGCATCATATTTGTAACTGTAGATCGGTTCTTTCCAACCCGTTCTGCAACTTCTCCCTGAGTGTAGCTGCACTCTTCCATCAGCCTTTGATAGCCCATGGCAACTTCCAGTGGATTCAGCTGCTCGCGCTGAATATTCTCAATCAAAGCGAAGGCGATCATCTGCTCATCGTCAACTTCCCTGATGTAGGATGGAATTTCATCGAGGCCGGCCAGTTTCGAAGCCCGAAGCCGCCTTTCACCACTAATCAGTTCGAACCGTTTTTCGCCCAGGTATCGAACCGTAATCGGCTGAATCAGTCCGTGTTTTTTGATGGAATCAGCCAGCTCCTCAAGAGCTGTTTCTTTAAAATCTTTCCGGGGCTGATGGGGATTCGCCCGAATGTGATCAACCGGGATATTAAGAACCACGTTCACCTTCTCCACGGGCTCAATGGGAACGGCAGTCTTGGTTTTTTCAGCAGAGCTTTTACCTTCATCATCTCCTGATCCTTTATCATATTCAGGAAAAAAAGCTCCCAAACCTCTTCCAAGCACTTTTTTTGTCATGCGCTAAACTCCTCAGCCCGCAAAAGCAGGGCTATCTTTAAACATTTTTTTATTCCGCTGAATAATTTCTCTCGCCAGCGAAAGATAGTTTTTTGCTCCGGCACTTGTTGCATCA
>CAZKIZ010000157.1:0-7507 GCA_964552935.1 uncultured Rhodohalobacter sp.
ATCAAAGAAACAAAATTGTAGAGTGATAAGGAAAGGGAAATTCAAGAATAGAGGTACTGAAATAGTAAATCGTTTTGGAAAGAGCAGAAATAAAAAAACCTCACCACGTTGTCGTGATGAGGTTTAATTTAAATGGCAGTAATACTTTCGACTATCTGCTGAAAGAGACGTGCTGTTTGCCGCTCAGAAATTGAGCGATCGATCCGTGCCCGTATCTTTGAGCAATTTGAGCTGATGAAAATCCTTTGCTGTTTCTCATATCTGAGTCAGCACCAGATTTCGTCAGTTTCTCAACGATGGGCAAAACTCCTGCTTCTGATGCAATCATCAGCGCGGTATCGCCATTGTTGTTACGGCGGTTAATTTCCGGGTTGTGCGCAAGAAGAATTTCAATCATTCTTGGGTTACCGATTTTGGCCGCCAGAATCAGTGGCGAATTGCCGGCATCGTCAACGGTGTCAACCGCTGCGCCTTCAGCAAGCAATACGTTTAAACTGATAATGTCGATTTTATTTACTGCTTCGATTATGTTTTCTGCAACAACAAATCCCGTATCATTGTTTTTCTCTGCCTGAACAGCGTCAGCTGCTGCAAACAGTGCAAAGATAGCGGTGATTAATGTTACTGTAATGGTCTTCATGTTAGTTCTCGTTTTTACTCTTAATTTTTCCTGATTATTAATTTTATGCCGGGTTTTTCTCAGGCATTTTTGGTTGATTTATCCGGCCTCTAAATTCGGTTGTTATAACGAACTAAAGATACGGAGAGTTTCACTTTTTAGGGGGGTGTTTCGTCTTCTGAAGAAAGTAACTCGGAAAGGTGAAAGGCAGTAAATAAGTAATCTTTAGGAACCTAAAATATTAAGTAAAACCGCTTACAAATCGGGGCTGATTAAAGTAATTACGGGTATTTGAGGGGTGGGCGCGAAAATAATTAAGGTTTTTGTTCTAAAAACATATTTTTCCTGCGATACCATTTACCCGATAAATAGAGGGATACTATCGGCTTCATCGCAAGACTCGAACGGACTTTCGGTCTTTCATTGAGCCGGCCCGTTTTGCCTGATAATCAGAATGGGAAACCGGCTCTTTTTCCGTCGGATTAATAGTGGTCAAAATCTCCACGGTTTTTCCGGGCAAAGTAGTCGCGCGTAGCTTCCATTACTCTTGGTGCGAGTAACAGCGTTGCAACCATGGTCGGAATCGCCATCATTGCGAACATGCCGTCAATCAGGTTAATCACCATGTCGATAGTTGTGATGGATCCTATGAAGATAGATACAATGTAGAAGTAGTTGTAATAGTGCTTGTATTTGGCACCTACAAGAAAATTGAGACACTTGGTTCCGTAATAAGAGTAGGTGAACATCGTGGTAATACTGAATATGAAGACACAAATAATCAGGAGGTAAAGCCCTATTGCTGGAATACCTGTCTGGAATGCTACCGCCGTCATGGTAATTCCATCTACGCTGGTATCCGTCCACGCGCCGGTCATAAGAAGTGCGAGGGCTGTCATGGTACATACAAGCAGTGTATCGATTGCCGGCTCAAGCATGCCTACCAGTCCCTCACGAACGGGCTCCCGTGTTTTAGCAGCACCATGAGCCATCGCCTCTGTACCAATGCCTGCCTCATTCGAAAATGCACCGCGGCGGATACCCATCGATATCATATAGCCCAGTGCCCCGCCGAAAGCGGCTTCTTCGCTGGCGAAGTTACCCTGAAACGCATCGGTGAAAATGAGCGCCACATACTGCGGAACATCAGCAAGGTTATTTATGATAATATAGACAACCGTAAGTATGTAGAGGGCTACCATCAGAGGCACCAACCTCGAAGCCACATTTCCGATTCTTTTTATTCCGCCGAAGATGACCAGCGATACAATGCCCACCAGTATCAGACCCATAATGATATCCGAGAGGCGGAATCCGGCTTCAGTAAGCGTTGTTCCTGATAGCAGCATCACATCATAGCCCAGCCAGCCGTTTTCGGCAAGAATAGTATCCCGAACGATTTGCGTAAGCTGGTTCGACTGAAACATTGGCGTACAACCGATCAGGCCGGCTACACAGAAAAACATAGCCAGTGGTTTCCACTTTTTCCCAAGGCCTTCAACAATGTAGTACATCGGGCCACCCTGTATTTTACCACTGGTATCCTTGCCCCTGTACATAATTGAAAGGGTACAGGTGAAAAACTTGGTAGCCATACCCACCAGTGCGGTGACCCACATCCAGAAGATGGCGCCGGGCCCGCCAAGCCCCAATGCAATTGCAACACCGCTGATATTACCCATGCCTACAGTTGCGGCAAGTGTACTTGAAAGCGCCTGAAAGTGGCTGATATCACCCGGAGCGTTGGGATCTTCGTATTTACCCGAGAGTACCTGTATACCGTGTTTGAAATTGCGGTACGGCATGAACCGGGAGAGGACAAGAAAAATAACTCCACCACCCACCAGCAGCACCAGCATTGGCGTGCCCCAGGCGTAATTGGCAAAGCTGACAATGATCTGTTCGAGCGTTTCCAGGAGAGGGCTGATTTGGTTAATAAATAAGTGGTAAAGAAATCAAATCCCTCGGATTAAAACAAATCAAAAAAGGTGCTATAAATCCAGCCGGATGTAATGAATGTAATCAATAGGGGGAGGCTTGAGCCCTGAACGGCTGAATAGAAGTGATATTTGAGCCCTGTGGTGCTGACCGTGCAGGACCAGATGTGTGCAAATATCTGAAAAAGTATTCACGTAGCTGGTGCCCGCGGAATTTTGATACACGATTTGACTCTCCATATCCATGTCGTGATCGGCAATCAGGTCAATCCAAAGCTGATGAATATCTTTTGCCTCACTTTTGATCTCATCAATGTCGAATTCATACCACGGCTCAACATCCGTCAGGTTCATATCTATCACCCGGTTGAACCATATTCTCTGCGCATTGATAATATGTGACAGAAACGCGGTAGTTGAGGCGCGCTCACGAAAATCGCCTGCCGACCGGATGGCATCGGTCAGCTTTCGGGTGCACCAAAGATCAAAAATGAAAAGCCGTTGAAGAGATTGACGATTGTCCATCACACAGCAATGTTAAAGTATTGGGAGATTCCGCTCAGAATAAACTGAACGCTGATAGCTAAAACGATGAAACCCATCAGTCGGGTCATTACGTTCAGGCCGGTGTACCCGATATATTTTTCTGATATGGGAGCCAGGCGCAGCAGAATGTAGGTTAAAAGAACAACGAGGAAAATAGAGACAGCATTTACGATATAGTCAGTGGGTGATGTTGCCTGTGATGCAAACCCGATGACCACCGCAATACTTCCCGGGCCCGAAAGCAGGGGCAGAGCGAGCGGGCTGAATGAGACGTCCTCTTTTTCGAGTGCGGCTGCCTCACCCTCTTCCGTGAGTTTTTTGCCGGAATCATCGGGGTTGAGCATGGCGTAGCCGGCGCGCATAATAATCAGGCCGCCCGCAATTCGAACTCCGGGCAGGCTGATGCCGAAAAAACTGAGAACATACGTTCCAATCAGCAGGAATATAATGAGCAGCGCAAACATGTAGATACACGCCTTGGTTGCGGTTCGTGTCTGCTCAGCATCGGTAAATCGATTGGTTAGTGATAAAAACACCGGCATTGCCGCAAGCGGATTCACAACTGAAAAGAGGGAAGTGAAACTGGCTAACAGGAGCGCAAAGGTGCCTACAAAATAGGAGCTGCTGCCGGGATCGAGTTCTGTAATTAATTCAAACATAGCCTGAAAGATAGAGACCTTTCTATGACTTTGAAATGGTCAATATCGGATTGCTAAAATTTGTATTTTCAGGGTTGAATTGAATGGATCACTTTAATATTTCAAACAGAGTCACAACATTTATCTTAGGTTGATAAGAAGCTTTTTGAACAGGTTGATCTCGCAAAAAAGCAATATTTTAGTCACCCATCGCACCAAATTAATTTTATTTAGCTATTTCTATGAATATTGATTCTATTATTGAAGAAGCGAACGTCATAATCAGTAATCATGAAAACCGTACGGAGACCCTTCAGCAGATAGCGGACCTTTTAAGCAGCCGTGTTCCTGAATTCGACTGGACGGGATTTTACCTTGCGTCTGAAACGGAGGAGCGGATGCTGGAACTTGGCCCGTATGTGGGTGAAGCAACTGATCACACCCGCATTCCCTACGGAAAAGGTATTTGCGGACAGGTTGCCGAATCACACAATACATTTGTGGTACAGGATGTATCCAAGGCGGATAACTACCTGGCATGCAGCCTGGATGTGCAGTCGGAAATTGTGGTGCCCATCATGAAAGACGGCAAGTTTGTGGCGCAGCTCGATATAGATTCGCACACAAAAAATGCAATATCACCCGAACATGAAAAGCTATGCACCGCGATATGTAAAGAGCTCACCGCAATATTTTAGTGTGGATGTTGGTGAATTCGTTAATCGTTATTGGTTATTGGATGTAGAATTTGAACATATTCAAGTTTGAAGAACCTAATAACCAATAAACCGTTAACAAATACCCCGATTTACGAGAATCCTGATCGCTTTTTTCTCGGTAACCATACCGGTAAAAAACAGCCTCCGAAAACGCAGTAACCGTTCTATTTAATTTACTTGATGACTCAACATTTGCAACTCGACATCCCGAAGCAGCATCTAAAACTCTTTAAAGCGGTTGGCAAAACTGCCGATTCAATGAACCAGCAGGTATTTGTGGTGGGCGGCTATGTACGAGACGTATATCTTCATCGGCTCGATGAAGATGCGGTGACCGATATCGACTTTGTGACTATTGGCTCGGGCATTAAGCTTGCCGAAGCTGTGGCCGCAGACCTGGGAGCAAAGGATATATCGGTGTTTAAAAAATTTGGTACAGCCCAGGTAAAGCACAACGGGCTCGATCTTGAGTTTGTAGGGGCCCGGAAAGAGAGCTATCGCCGCGATTCGCGCAAACCCATCGTGGAAGACGGTTCGCTCGAAGATGATCAGCTTCGGCGTGATTTGACCATTAACGCCCTCTCATGGAGTTTAAATGAGGAGTCGTTCGGGGTGCTCCACGATCCGTTTCACGGAATCAGGGACCTGAAGAAGAAGATAATACGAACGCCAATAGATCCCGGGCAGACCTTTGAGGATGATCCCCTCAGAATGATGAGAGCGGTGCGTTTTGCAACGCAGCTTAAGTTTACGATTGAGGACGATACGTTTAGCGCCATTCAGAAAATGGCGCACAGGCTTTCCATCATCTCTAAAGAGAGAATCACCGAGGAGCTGAATAAAATTGTGCTGAGTCCCGTACCATCCGACGGGTTTGAGCTTCTGCTGAAGAGTGGCCTGCTGGAGCAATTTTTTCCCGAAATGGTAAAGCTTCTCGGCGTAGACGTTCGAAACGGCCAGAAGCATAAAGATAATTTTTGGCATACACTTGAGGTACTCGATAATGTGGCAAAGGTCAGTGATGATCTCTGGCTAAGGTGGGCAGCCATCATGCACGATATCGCGAAACCTCCCACAAAACGGTTCTCAAAAACGGCGGGCTGGACATTTCACGGGCACGACGCTCTCGGGGCAAAATGGACTCCGAAGATATTTCGCCGGCTTGGCCTGCCTCTTGATGAGCGAATGAAATATGTGCAGAAGCTGGTACGCCTTCATTTGAGGCCGATTGCACTTGTGTCGGATGAGGTATCCGACAGCGCCGTGAGGAGACTTATTTACGAGGCCGGTGACGACATAGAGGACCTTATGACGCTCTGCAGGGCCGATATTACCAGTAAAAATGAATGGCGGGTAAAGAAATACAGGCAAAACTTCGACCAGGTTGAGGAGAAAATAAAAACGGTTGAAGAGAAAGATAAAGTAAGAAACTGGACCAACCCGATATCGGGCGAAGATATTATGGAGGTTTTTGACGTGAAGCCCGGACCTGTAGTTGGGAAGGTGAAAGACCGGATAAAAGACGCTATTTTAGACGGTGAAATTCAGAACAGTCGTGATGAAGCTTATGAGTATCTTCTAAAGCTGAAGGAAGAGTATAAAAACGAGAAGTAATCAGCTCCTGAGCTAACTTTAACTAAAAATGCGGACGTATGGAATTCATTACAATTATTGGATTGGCAGCCGGGTTTTGCACAACAGCGGCGTTTTTGCCGCAGGCTGTGAAAACCTGGAAGACAAAATCGGCAAAAGATCTGTCCCTTGGCATGTACTCCATCTTCTGTACGGGAGTTATTCTGTGGCTGACCTACGGCATCCTGATTCAGGATCTGCCAATTATTCTCACGAATGTTGTTACCCTGGTACTGGCGCTGAGCATTCTCTACTTTAAATTGACGTTCAAGAATTAAGACGACGAACCTTTTTTATGAGCAAGAAACTTTGGGTTGCTGAATCATACGGTAAAATAAATTTGGGGCTGCACGTTCTGGAGAAACTTCCTACGGGGTATCACCGGATCGAAACCGGCTTTGCGTTTATTGAGTGGAGCGACCGGTTTGAGGTGAGGGAAGCGGAGGCGTTTGAGCTGACCATTACCAACGCTGATCTGCCCGTGGATGGAACAAACCTGATCACCCGGGCCTATGATGCATTTGATACCTATGTGGGGCTGAACCGTCACTATCATTTCACCGTCTCAAAACAGATTCCCGCCGGTGCGGGCCTTGGCGGCGGCAGCAGCAACGCAGCACTGACGTTCCGAATGCTCAATAAAATGGAGGATGCAGGTTTATCGGACGAAGATATTGTAGACCTCTGCCGTGATTTAGGTGCTGACATACCCTTTTTTGTTTACGGAAAACCGGGTATAGGGTCGGGCATAGGGCAGGAGATCGAAACGCTGGATATTCAGCCGGACGCCTGGATTGTTACCATCTATCCAGGATTTGAAAGCTCAACGGCCGAAGCGTATAAACACTGCATTCCGAATCCTGAGCCGGATTTCTCAATAAAAGGCGTTCTGTTGGAAGAGCCTCTGGAGCAGTGGCAGTACCTGCTACAGAATGATTTAGAGCCTGCGGTAATTCCGCGCCACGAGATGATCGGAAACATTAAAGATCAGCTAATTGACTTCGGGGCAGATTATGCCGCCATGAGCGGTAGCGGTTCTACAGTTTTTGGTATATTTGATCAGGATTTTGTTGCAATTAACGCCTATGAGTCGTTTCATGAACTTGGTTTGGCTGCAAAGCTGACTCGTCCGGGCTTTACGCCCGATTACGGAATTTATGTAAAAGAATAGCCGGTGTAACGGAAACATCAGGTATCAGATAATTAGTGTTTTGTCATGCTTAAAGTGACGGCTTAGACCTGAGAGTCCCGATTTATCGGGTTCAGTGTCGGTAACTTTGGAAACGGCGTTTTCGCAAAAAACCAACGCTGTCAGATCCAGTGGGTGCTGACAGGTTGCGGCTGACAGGTTCGACCGATATTTCATATGTGGCTAACACTATAACAGTACATTTTTTATAAAAGAAATTCACAAAC
>CAZKIZ010000158.1:0-3743 GCA_964552935.1 uncultured Rhodohalobacter sp.
TTTAGAGACACACTTCAGATTTCTTCAGTTTTAAAAGTTGTGGACCTACCATATCGTACACTGGCACAATATCCCGGTTTGGTTTAGAATATCACAATATCCAACCAATGTCGCATTAGGTGGATTGAGTTTACCTAAAAGCATATGCCCCAATTTATTGTTTCTGTTTCTTAACAAGGCACATCACCAACCTTAGCGTCGTTGCGCCGTTGCGTGACACTCCTTTAAAAGCTGTGAGCTGCTCATTCCTCAATCCAGATTTTCACCTCTTTTTCTCCTCTGGAGTTTATGGAGCCGCGAAACATTCCCGGAGTGTTCATATTCATCACGATATTTCCGTCCCGGTCTACAGCAATAAATCCTGCTTCATCAGGCTGAAGGCGTTCATTAAGCAAAAAATCGACGGCGCCTTCAAGCGTATAGCCACCAAATTCAACCAGGTTTGCAATGGTGTTACCTGAAACCTGCTCCATGATTTTTTCGCCCCATCCGGTAGCTGATACTGCTGCAATATGATTGGCAAATGTTCCGGAACCAATAATGGGTACATCCCCAACGCGGCCGAACTGCTTGTTGGTCATGCCCCCTGTGGATGTTGCAGCCGCAAGATTTCCGTTACTATCGATTGCAACGGCGCCAACGGTTCCAAAATAAGAGGCGTTTGGTGATTCATAGTAGGGATGAGCCCGATCAATATTCATACTTGATTCCTCTTGCGCCCTTTGCCACTGCTCATACCGGTTCTGTGTGAAGAAATGGTCATTTTCAACTCGTTCCACATCGGTTTGATCGGCGTAGAGCTCCGCTCCCTGCCCCGAGAAAAAGATGTGTCTCGACTCCTCCATCACCTTTCGGGCAAGCGTTACCGGGTTTTTCACTGTGGTGAGTCCGGTTAAAGCGCCGGCCTGCATTGTGCTTCCGTCCATTATCGCTGCGTCCAGCTCATGGGTGCCATCGGCTGTAAATACGGATCCCTTACCTGCATTAAAGAGCGGATTGTTCTCCAGGTTGCGAACAACCTGCTCAACAGCATCAAGTGCGCTTCCGCCCTCACGCAGTACAATTTGGCCGGTTCGAACGGCCTGTTCTAGTCCATCGTAGTACTGCTGGCGAACAGAGTCGGGCAGATCCTTAGAGATGGTTCCCGCGCCGCCATGCAGAGCTACAGCCCATTCAACCCGGTCCGTTTGCTGATCACCTGAGCAGCCTGTAAATAAAAAAACGGTCATCAGAATAACTGCAGATACTGCGAAAAAAGAGGAAGTAAATTTGTCCATCGAAAAGTGATTAATTTAATATTCAAGAGCTCAGTGAATGTAAGTGAGAATGGAGTAAAATAAAAAAACCCGGCTATTGTCAACCGGGTTTCTTACAAATAGATTAAAAGAGCAGATCGTTATCCCTTTTTTTCTTCTCTTTCTTCTCTTCTCCTATTTATTCCGAAAGATTCCAGGAACTCCATCGGGAATGGAATGAACGTAAAGGTTGAATTCTCTTCACTGATTTCGTTCATCGTTTGCAGGTAGCGAAGCTGCAGTGCGGTCGGTGTTTTTGCGATCATTTCACCGGCTTCAACCAGCTTTGCAGCGGCTTCAAACTCACCCTGTGCGTTAATAATTTTCGCACGCCTGTCACGCTCACTCTCAGCCTGACGGGCCATCGCACGCTTCATGGATTCGGGCAGGATTACATCACGAACCTCAACAGATACAACCTTGATTCCCCATGGGTCTGTCTGGCGATCGATGATATCCTGGATTTTCTTACTGATCTTGTCGCGCTCGGCAAGAAGTTCATCAAGCTCAAACTGGCCCAACACACTACGCAGTGTAGTCTGTGCAAGAAGTGACGTTGCCCCAATATACCGTTCAACCTGGATAACGGCTTTTTCTGCATCCACAACACGGAAAAAGGTTATCGCGTCAACATTAACGGTAACGTTGTCTTTAGTGATAACTTCCTGCTTGTCCACATTTATTGTAAGTACACGAAGATCAACCCGTTCAATCTTATCAATAAATGGAATCAGAATAATAAGGCCGGGGCCTTTTGTGGCCACAAATTTACCAAGACGGAATACGACTCCCCGCTCGTATTCGCGGAGAATTTTGAACATCTGTGGCAGAAATACCGACAGAAAGATTACAATCGTAATCAGCCAAATAATTAAGTTAGATAGTGCACCTGGATCATCCATTAGATAACTCCTCGTTGTTTTCGGTTTGTTTTGTTTTCGATTTTACAAATACTTTAAGTCCTTCAAATTCAACAATGATGCATTTGTGTCCTTCCTCGAGCACCTCGTCACTCACCGCGCGCCAGTACTCACCATTGTGAAATATCCTGCCCTCCATGTCGGGTGTAATTCGATCCGTTACTTCTGCAACTCTGCCTACTTCAGATTCAATCCCTGAATAGAGTCCTCTGAACTGCGCTTTTATACCTGAGGAAACAATCCAGGCGAAAAACAGCACGGTTAATAACGTAGCGGGAATAAGCCAATACCAACTCACTTGCATCTCCTCCGGTAAATCCTGAAATAACATTAATGCGCCTAAAAAGAATGAAACTGCACCACCCGCAATAAGCAGCCCGAAAGCGGGAGTAAATGCCTCTGCTACAAACAGAAGTATCGCCAGACCTATTAAAAGAAAGCCCGCAACATTTACCGGCATGGCAGCTACGCCATAAAGTAATAAAATAAGAGCAATTGCACCTGCCATACCCGGAACAATTCCGCCGGGGTTCGAAACCTCTCCAATAATGCCGTAAATAGCTACCAGAGTGAGAATTAGCATCACCTCAGGCCGGATTAAAAAGCTGAAGAAAATCTCAGCAAAAGTCTGGGGTATTCTGTTTTGAGAGGCTCCGTCAGTACGCAATACTTTTCCTTCTACCTCCATTCCATCAATCTGTCTCAACAGATCTTCAAGGCTATCTGACATCAAGTCAATGACGTTAATTTCGAGAGCCCGGTCAGCGGTGATCGAATCTCCGTCGCGGACGGCAGACTTTGCCCATTCAGCGTTTCGGCCCCGCCGTTCTGCAATGGTTTCGATATAGCTTTCAGAAAAAGCGAAAATCTTTTTTTGAGCAACGGTATCCATCTCTCCGCCGCCCATCGATACCGGTGACGCCGCCCCGATATTGGTAGCAGGAGCCATCGCAGCAATGTGTGCTGCCAGTGTTATAAATGTGCCTGCACTGCCGGCATTTGCGCCTTCAGGCGACACGTAGACGACTGTCGGGTGAGATGACCCGAGAAGCGCCTGTACAATCTCCTGCGTGGAGTCGAGAAGGCCACCGGGCGTGTCGAGCTCTATAACCAGAATTTCATCACCACGCTCCTGCGACTTGCGTAACCCCCTGTTGATATATTGAGTTGTGGTGGGGCCAATAGTTCCGGATACAGAAATAATACTTACCGTACCGGGAGATCTTTCGGATTCCGGCTGCTCTTGCTGGGTATCCTGCAATACAAATGCACTGCCAACAAGAAACAGGATTGCAGAAATGAGATAGTTCTTATTCATCATAGATGTTGCTAAAGTATTATTGAGTGTGCCATCATCATTAAAGATAATGTATGACAAGAAGATACATATTTCAGATGTTCATATCGTGAATCAATAACATCCCCGATGTTCATTTAGTTTATTCTGTCTGCCGGCTGAACTCTTCTTAAAACCGTCTGGCTTAATAAAAATGTTCTCGATAAAACGATACACCCATCGCCAGCGCTC
>CAZKIZ010000158.1:3843-7351 GCA_964552935.1 uncultured Rhodohalobacter sp.
TTTTTTTAAATGATTTCAGAAAAAGATCAGAATCAAAAAAAATGTTTGGATTTCTTAAACAATAGTAAGATCATTAGAGCATGAATTTTGATAAGCACAGCACCATTTTATCTGCTCTTCGCCGTCGCCGCCGCTCAGGCGTGTGAAAAAGCTGTGTAATTCCAACAATACTTTCACAAACGCCTGCTTAATCTAACATTAAGCAGGCGTTTTTTTTTGCGCCTTATTCAACTCTGAAGGCCAAAACCATTTTCAAAATTCAATCACCCTTTTAATTCGATTACGTTATGTCACATTTTCTAACCATATCAGACTATGAGCCGGATGATATTCAATACATCCTCGACCTCAGTTCGGAACTGCATGCAAATGCAGACCCGGTGCTTGCCGGGAAAAACGTCGCCTTTGTATTTGAGAAACCGTCACTCAGAACAAAGGTTGGCACTGAAGCTGCCATCAACCATCTTAGCGGAAACGTGATTCACATAGACGCCGACATTCTGCTCAGCAGCGGAAAGGCAATTCCGTTTACTTCCCGGGAATCACTCAAAGACGCTATGAAAAACGTATCACTCTGGTGTGATGCCGTTTTTGCGCGGGTCTACTCCCATCAAACGCTAAAAAACATGTCGGAGTACAGCTCCATCCCGATTATTAATGCGCTGTGCGACAAGCACCACCCGATGCAGGCCCTTGCCGATCTGCATACGCTTCAGCAACAGTTTGGCAAAGATAAAGAACTGACTCTGGCATTCGTAGGAGATGCAAATAACGTGGCCTTTTCACTTATCGAAATCCTGCTGAAGTTTGGGCATTCAGTCAGGTTTTCGGGCCCGGAACAGTATGGATGGAAGGATGACCAGCTCAGCTACTTTTCTCTGCTGGCCGTTCAGTATGGCGGATCTTTTCAGCATACCACAAACCCGGCTGAGGCGGTAAGCGGTGCCGATGCTGTTTACACAGATACATTTATCTCAATGGGCGAGGAGCATCTGTATGACGAAAAGATCAAACATTTTAAGCCGTACCAGGTTAATGAGGAGCTTTTTTCACTGACTGCGCCGGATGCCGGCTTTATGCACTGCCTGCCGGCTCACCGGGGGGTAGAGGTAACCGATGAAGTTATCGATCATCCAAACTCCTGGGTTTATAAGCAGGCCGAAAACCGAATGGTTGTATCAAAGGGAGTTTTTGCCACGCTGCTCGACGGTGAGGTGAAGGATTTAAATTTGACCGGTGTTTACAGTCCCCCTTTGAAGGGGGAGGAAGTCCGCTAATTAGCGGACAGAGGGGGATGACGAGCAAGGGCTAAAAGTTTTTTACTAGTTCGCTCAATAAATCAACGTTCCGAGAATCATCCCCCCAATTTGAACACTGTAAGCGTCCAAATATCCCCCCTTCTAAGGGGGAGATTAAACAAAAAATTCCAAAAAAATTAATAATACCAGAACCATGGAAAACAAAACCACCTATAAAAAAGTCGCATCACACGAAGCTGAAAAAGGATCCTTCAACACCTGTCTGCTGCTCTACTCTGGCGGACTCGATACCAGCATGATGCTGAAATGGATCCAGGAAGAATATGAGTGTGACGTTATCGCCCTGACCGTAAATATTGGCCAGACCGCTGATGACCTTGACGCTATAAAAAAGAAAGCGATCCACCTCGGAGCTAAAGAGGCGATCGTGTACGATGCCAAAGATGAATTTGCAGAACTCTGCGCCGAAGCCGTAAAAGCCAATGCCGACTACCAGGGTGGCTACGCGCTGGGATGTCCCCTGGGACGGGTTATGATCTCACAGCTCGCCGTGCAGTTTGCGGCTGAATTTGGCTGCGAGGTGGTTGCCCACGGATGCACCGGCAAAGGAAATGACCAGGTTCGGTTCGAAAGCTACATCACAACCTTAAATCCCGATCTGAAAATTATTGCCCCGGTAAGAGAGTGGAGCATGGGGCGGGACGAACAGATCGCCTACGCTATTGAAAACGGTATTCCTGTTCAGCAGACTCAAAAAAGCCCCTACTCCTACGATGAAAATATGTGGGCGAATACAGGTGAAGGCGGTGAAATTGAAAATCCCGAGCTGATCCCCCCTCTTGAAAATATCCTGAAGTGGGCCAATACCCCTCAGCAGGCACCTGATGATGTTGAGTTAGTTAAGATTGGGTTCGAGAAAGGAGAGCCGGTTTCTCTTAACGGGATAGAGTACGACAAAAAGGATATTATTCTGCTCTTAAACGAGATTGGCGGCAAACATGCCGTTGGTGTCTTTCACCTGATAGAAGACCGGGTCGTGGGGCTGAAAGTAAGAGGCGTTTACGAAAATCCCGCAGCCACAATTCTGATTCAGGCACATAAGAACCTCGAGCAGCTGGTCTCCACCCGGGAGGAGAATGAGCTGAAGGGATTTATGGACCAGAAATGGGCATACCTTACATATGGCGCTAAATACTACGAGCCGGTGATGGACAACATCCGGGCCTTTATCAACGAGCAAAACAAAAAGGTGACCGGTGAGGTGACGCTGAAACTCTATAAAGGCAATTGTGATGTGGTTGCGCTGAAATCTCCCTACTCGCTGTTTGATGAAAACCTCGCTACATTTAATAAGTCTGCTGCATTCAATCAGAATGCATCTGCCGGATTTATTGAGCTGTGGAATCTGCCTCAGAAGACGGCATACCAGCTGAAGCAGACGGTTGAGAAGAGTACGACAGGCAGTTTGCCCGCTTAGTGAGAAGGGAAAACGCAAAAGTGAAAAGGGACATCTCCCCGCCAGCTCGGAGATAAATAAAACGGATGTTCCTATTTCATTCTTAGGGGTGTTCATGTTTCGGGGTTCAACCCAAAACAACTTTGTCAGCCCCCCCTTCCGCCGAAAGCCGGACAAGCTCCTATCACACCCTTACGGGGCTTGATCGGGAGAGAAATTTTACGCAATTAGCTTCTTGCCTTAAAAAATAAAGATTGCCTGCGATTGAGTAGCTATATTGCCACAACCACCATGAAGGAGACAGATGAAAACTCGTAGAGAGTATTGATCAGGGGTGGGTTAACGGAGATTTGACGGGACAATTGATACAAATCCAAACTTTTCACTTTTCACCTTTCACTTTTTACTAAAAATGTCCAAACTCTGGCAAAAGAGCAGTACCGATACGCAATCCGAAACCGCTAAAAAAGTGGAGGCGTTTACCGTTGGCAATGATTATAAATTAGACCAGGCGCTGGTTCCATATGACGTGAAAGCCTCAAAAGTTCACGCGTCAGCCCTCCGGAAAGCCGGTATTTTATCGCAGGATGAACTCCAAAAGCTGCATTCCGGCCTCGACGAGATTCTGGAAACTTGGAAAAAAGGGGAGTTCGAAATTACCGTGCAGGATGAGGATATGCATACTGCAATCGAAAACGTACTTACGGAGAAACTGGGAGATTTAGGAAAGAAGATTCACACCGGCAGGTCCCGGAACGACCAGGTGCTTACGGCGATGCGGCTATATGAGAAA
>CAZKIZ010000159.1:0-7282 GCA_964552935.1 uncultured Rhodohalobacter sp.
GCGCTTCTGGAAGATCTTTTTTACCCTGCCCTGAACGCTATGGTAGCGTGTTGAAAAGGTATAGAGCGTGAAGAGTGTACCGCCTTAGATTACAAAGCTTACGATTTTCCAGGGATCTCCCTTGGTTAACGCAAGATAGAGTAGAAAAAAGAAACCGATTGCCGAGAGAATACTTCCGACAAGGTGGGTATAGCTATTAAATCGTTCACCTTTATACATGATATCATCAACCAGAAATAAGCACTGCTCATTCCCGCTAAATTTAAGTCAGGATATATCGGAGATCAGTTTCTCCATTTTACGGTTGATGTCACTCATCAGCAGTTCATCACTCTCTTCAGAGAGCGCAAGTTCCTGTCTGAGTTCAAAGAGCTCTCCGGCGATACTAAGTGATGCAAGGATCATAGCTGTGGAATCGGGCTGGTTGGTCAGCTCCTGTCTGTACAGTTTAAATTTCTCATCCACGTAACCGGCAATCTTTTTCATGGTCTCAATTTCACCCTCTTCAACCTTAAGGGGAATCTGTTTACCGAGTATAGATACCTTTATCGACTGCATACAGCTATATTTTAATCTATATGTTTGTTTATTTTGCTGATGAGGTTTTTCACCTGGTGGCGCATCGCAATTCTTTCTGATTCACTGATTTCAGAAAAAATATCTCCCTGTTTTTTCTGTATACCCTCAAGCTTATCCTTAAGACGCAGGTTTTCCCGTTTCAGATCTTTATTCTGTTTTTTGAGCAGATCAACCTGTTGGCGCACCTGCCCCAGGTATTTTGAAAAGGTTTCTTTCTGTGATTCAAGTTCGGACATGTACGTGGGCTATGATCTTAGTTTTGCATCATACGATCGTTCAAGCTGTTTAACAACTTTTTTAACAATGGGTTCCACATCCTTGATCGACAACGTCTTATTAGAATCTAAAAAAGAGAGCCGAAATGCAATACTTTTTTTGTCTGTTCCAATATTTTCTCCCTCATATACATCAAACACGTGCACAGACTTGAGTGCTGAACCCGCTTCGCTCCGAATGGTTTGCTCAAGATCTGAAGCGCGGACATCCTGGTCAACGATAAATGCTGCATCAAAATCGAATGCGGGGTACTTCGATACTTTTTGGTATCGCACGTCCCTGTGCACGTCCTGTATGGAATTCAGCTCAGTGATATCAATTTCCGCCACAAAGGCGCTGTGGTCGATGTCGAACCCTTTGCGGGTTTTCTCGTCCACAGTTTTGAGTGTTGCTACCGGTTTGTTCTCAAAAGTGTAAACAAGCCTGTAATTGCTTTCTGCCTTCTGCTGAATTCTGCCTGACAACCCAAGCCGTTCAAAAATGGCCTCAACATCAGCTTTCAAATCAAAAATGGTAAACGGTTCTGCGTCTCCTGTCCATGAATCGCCCGATTTCAGCCCGCAGAGACCCAGCAGAAGGTGAGTGTGTTCCTTAACTCCATCTATCCACGTTCCATTATCTGAGGTATTGAATACGTGGCCAATCTCAAAAAAGCGAAGCTGTTCTTCATTCCGATGGAGATTAAATTTCACCGCTTTCAGGAAACCGCCCGCCAAATGGGTTCGAAGCGTTGTGTTTTCCTGTGAAACCGGGTTTAGTGTATCGATATGATTCTTTTCATCAGAAAGCAAAAGTGCTTCTTTCTTTGAGAGCAGAGAGTTGGTTGAGATCTCTTTATACGATTGAGAGACAGCGTATTGCCGAACTCTCTCGATGAGATTCTCCCAGTTCGTAAGCGGCTCAGGAGTTACAAAAGGAGCGGTTTTTGGACGCGGAATATTGTTATAGTCGAACACGCGGCCAACCTCTTCAATCAGGTCAACTTCACGCGTAACGTCCGGGCGAAAGAATGGAACTTTGCACTCCAGGGTGTCATCATTTTTCCGGGAGGTTTCAAATTCAAGACGATTTAAAATGCTTTCTGATTCGTCAACAGCCAGTTCCGTACCCAGAAGGCGATTAATCCTCGAGTTACGGACAGATACTGTTTTCTGTTCAGGTTTTTCCGGGTGGACATCTTCATGTCCGTCGACTACAGTCCCGCCCGTAAGTTCAGCTATAAGTTCTGCCGCTCGTTTCGCTGCCCGCAGCTGCAATGTCGGATCAATTCCCCGCTCGAACCTGTAGGAGCTGTCGGTTTGAAGAGCAAGCGCTTTAGATGTTTTTCGAATTCCAGATGGCTCAAAATAGGCGCTTTCAATAAGAATATTCTGTGTCTCCGGGCCTACTTCAGATTCCTGGCCGCCCATTACTCCCGCAATGGCCACCGGCTTTTCGCCGTCGCAAATGAACAGTGTTCCTGCCGGAACTTTGCGCTCTGCATCATCCAGGGTGGTAAACGTCATCTCCTTGTCAAAATCTTTGACCACAATTTTTTTATCGGCAATCTTGTCGTAGTCGAATGCGTGGAGAGGCTGCCCAACTTCATGAAGGACGAAATTTGTGGCGTCCACGACGTTGTTTATTGGCCGCAGACCTATCGATTTCAGTCTCTGCTTGAGCCAGGAGGGGGAGTCACTGACCGCAACGCCTTTTACCATGTAGGCGGCGTAGCGATGGCATTTGCTGCTGTTCTCAATAGAAATTGCGACATCGCCGGGCAGGCCCGAGCTTTTTTCTGAAACTTCTTTATAGGGTGAGTCGAGGGATGTTTTCAGTACGGCCGCCAAATCCCGTGCAACTCCAATGTGGCAGGCTGCATCGGGCCGGTTTGGCGTGAGCCCGATTTCGAGCACAGTGTCCTGATCGATATCGAGGGCAACGTTCAGAGGCGTGCCTGTTTCAAAATCTTTATCGAGCACCATAATTCCGGAGTGGTCGTCGCTCAGCCCAAGCTCCGATTCTGAACAGATCATCCCTTCAGAGGATTCGCCTCTGAGCTTTACTTTCTTAATAGTCAGGTATTCGCCGTTCGGCATCGGTTCGGGCATGGTTGCACCTATGGTAGCAACGGCCACTTTTTGTCCGGCCGCAACGTTTGGGGCCCCGCAAACAATTTGCGACTCTTTTTTCCCAATGTTAACATCACAAATCTGCAGTTTATCTGCGTTGGGATGGTTTCGTACCTTCAGAACTTCCCCGACAACCATCTTATCAAAATTGTGGCCAATCTGCTCTATCTCTTCAACTTCAAGGCCAAGCAGGGTAAGTTTATCTGCGATTTCACTCGCGTTAAGATCGGTTTCAACATACTGTCTGAGCCAGTTTACAGAAATTTTCATAGTCTATTTCGTGAGCCTTTTTCTTGTCTTAATAATTAGTTGAACTGTCGCAGAACGCGGATATCATTTTCGTAAAGTGTCCGGATATCATCAATGCCGTATCGGAGAAGGGCAATTCTGTCAACGCCCATTCCAAAAGCAAAGCCGGTATACTTTTCTGAATCTACGTCCACAGCGTCAAAAACATTAGGGTCTACCATACCGGCACCGAGTATTTCGAGCCACTGGCCTCCTTTATCATTTTCCCACCAGACGTCCATTTCAAGGCTGGGTTCGGTAAACGGGAAGAAGGAGGGACGTACACGGTATTTCACACTGCTGCCATACATCAGCTTGGCAAACATCACAAGCGTTTCGATCAGCTCACCGAGGGTTACATTTTCATCCACGTAAAGTCCTTCAACCTGGTTAAACTGGAAGTAGGATTTAGCCGTGACCGCCTCGTTTCGATACACGCGTCCCGGCATAATAGAGCGGATAGGCGGCTGCTTATCTTTCATCAGGCGGATCTGCACCGGCGACGTGTGTGTTCTCATCACCAGGTTCTCATCGGGGTTCTCTTCTGATCTGCGAACAAAAAAGGTATCCTGCATGTCGCGGGCGGGGTGATCCGGCGGAAAGTTCAGCGCCGTAAAGTTGTGAAAATCATCTTCCAGTTCCGGTCCGTCGGCAATATTGAACCCAAGCCGTAAAAAGATCTGTTTCATCTCCCGGAGGGCGCGGGTCAGCGGGTGGAGTGAGCCGGTGTAGCGGGGTTCAACCGGAAGGGAGATATCGTCGGCAGCACCAAACTGCTTCGTTTCGCTTTTTGTGAGGCTCTCCTTTGCTTCATCAAAGCGATCCTGGGCGATATTTTTCACCTCGTTCATCGCTTTTCCAACGGCAGCTTTTTGATCGTTGGGCACCGAGCCCATCATCTTAAACATCTCCTGAACCTTACCATTTCGTGACAGGAATGTTAACCTGAAATTTTCGAGATCTTCGTTGGACTGAATAGTGAAAGCAGAAATCTCATTTTTCAGAGAATCAATTTTGTCGATCATAGTGTGCGAAGGATTCGGGCGGTGTTAGCAGTTGATGGTGGCCGTTGTGACGGGGTAATATAAAAAAACCGGCAGTCCATAATGCTGGAGCTGCCGGTTTTTTAAAATGTTCAGAACAGCAGTTAGTTAACAGCTGTCTTTACAATCTCTGTAAATGTTTCAGGATCGCGCACTGCGATATCCGCTAACATTTTTCGGTTAATCTCCATCTCATTGGTTTTCATTCCGTTGATGAGTTTGGAGTAGGTGGTTCCGTTTAAGCGGGCAGCGGCGTTGATACGAGTAATCCATAGCCTTCGAAAATTCCGTTTCCGGTTTTTTCGATCGCGGTATTGGTATAACATACCTTTTTCAACCGCATTTTTAGCAACAGTATAAACGTTTTTACGTCTGCCCCAGTAACCTTTCGCCTGGTTTAAAATCTTCCGGCGACGGCGACGGGAAGCCACCAAATTTCTTGAACGTGGCATTTTAGTAACGTTTTAAAAGTTAAAATTAAATGAAAAAATTAGCTGTATGGGAGGAGCTTTTCGATCGACTTCTTGTCGTTCTCGTGTACAAGAGTACTCTTCCCGAGCTCATTTTTCCGTTTAGGTGATTTCTTTGTAAGAATATGGCGCTTAAAAGCTTTCTTTCGTTTTAGCTTACCTGATCCGGTTCGCTTGAAACGCTTCTTGGCACCACTGTTGGTTTTCATTTTAGGCATAGTATCTTCTATTTCCTGAAAATTATAAAGACTTGTAATATAAGGAGACTTATCTCCTGAATAAAGTGTTAATTAACTTTTTTCGGGAGAAAGAATCATAATCATACGCCTGCCTTCCATCGTAGGTCGTGACTCGACCTTACTGACGTCGCTCAGCTCTTCTGCAAGGCCTTTAAGCAGGTCTTTGCCCTGATCGGTATAGAGCATATCACGGCCCCTGAACTGTACGGTTGCTTTAACTTTATCACCGCCTTCAAGGAATTCCCGGGCATGCCTTGTCTTAAACTCCATGTCATGATCGTCTGTCTGAGGACGGAAACGAAGCTCTTTAACCTGGATGGTATGCTGTTTCTTTTTAGCTTCCTTCTCTTTCTTCTTCTTCTCATACATGAACTTACCAAAGTCGATCACCTTGCAAACGGGGGGATTTGCGTTCGGGGCAACTTCAACCAGGTCTTTTTTGAACTGTTCAGCAATCTGCAGTGCCCTCTCAAGCGGCACAATTTCATGCTCTTCATCCGGACGGATTAACCGTACCTTATCGGCACGAATCTCATCGTTGATATTCGGCCGGTCATCATTCCGTTTTCTTCTTTGTATTCTACGTCTTGCGATAAGTTTTACCTCAACTTTTAATTAACTGTTATGTGTAGGCGGCAGTGATTTGTCTGCAACCTCTGTCTTTAATTTATAAATAAAATCTTTAAGTGAAAACGTTCCAATATCACCTTGTTTATGTCTTCGGGCAGATACGGTTCGGCTTGATTCTTCGTCTGAACCCACTATAATCATGTATGGGATTTGGATGTTTCAGCATCCCGGATTTTTGAGCCGATCTGTTCACTTCGGTGATCGGTTTCAACCCGAAGGCCAATACTCTTCAGTTCTGCAGCAACTTCATCGGCATATCCGGCATAATCTTCAGAGATAGGCAAGACTTTTGCCTGCAGTGGAGTGAGCCACAGGGGGAAATCTCCCGCAAAATGCTCAATCAATATACTTACAAAGCGCTCCATAGAGCCAAACGGTGCCCGGTGAATAATTACGGGGCGATGCTTCTCATTATCTGATCCTACATAGGTAAGATCAAACCGCTCAGGCATTACATAATCTACCTGAACCGTTCCGAGCTGCCACTTTCTGCCGATGGCATCACGGATAATAAAATCAATTTTGGGTCCGTAAAAACTGGCCTCGCCTTTTGCTACTTTATAATCGAGCTCCATTTCATCAGCCACTTCGCGAATTTCTGACTGGGCGCGATCCCAATACTCAGTGTTGCCGCCATACTTCTTATCGTTATCGTCGCGGAAACTGAGCCGGATATCAACCGGCATACCAAATGTCTTGAACACGTGCTGAGTCAGCTCAATTGTGTTTTTAATCTCATCTTTCAGCTGATCGTGCGTGCAGTAAATGTGGGCGTCGTCCTGGGTAAATCCCCGTACGCGTGAGAGTCCGTTCAGCTCGCCGGACTGTTCATACCTGTATACAGAGCCAAATTCAGCAAGACGGATCGGCAGTTCCCGGTAGCTTCTCAGGTCTGATGAGTAAATTCTGTGATGGTGCGGGCAGTTCATCGGTTTCAGCATGTACTCCTCGCCCTCTACTCCAAAAGGATTAAACTGAGAATCCTGGTAGTAGGGGTAGTGTCCCGATGTTTTGTAAAGTTCAAGGTTGGCAATGTGGGGTGTTATCACCTCTTTGTAGCCCCGTTCCAGCTGCTCTTCGCGAAGGAAAGCCTCAAGCGTACGCCTGAGAACCGTTCCATTAGGCAGCCACAGAGGCAGTCCGGGCCCAACCATGGAGTCCATCAGATAAATTTTGAGCTGCTTACCGAGTTTTTTATGATCCCGCCGTTTCGCCTCCTCCAGCTGCTCAAGATGCTCCTTTAGCAGCTTTTGCTTCGGAAAAGAGACGCCATAAATTCGCGTAAGCTGTTTACTGTCTACATCGCCTCTCCAGTAAGCACCGGCCAGGCTCGTCAGTTTTACAGCTTTAATGATTCCGGTATGCGGAATATGCGGCCCTTTACAGAGGTCGGTAAAATCACCCTGCTTGTAGAACGTTATCTCAGAGTCATCGAGATCTTCAATCAGATCCACTTTGTACTCGTTATTGCGCTCCTTATAAAATTCAAGTGCTTCCTGCTGAGAGACGACTCTGCGCTTAAACTCAGATTTTTGCCGGGCAAGCTCAATCATCTTGTTCTCAACACGTTGGAGATCATCCTGGCCAAATGATTCATCTCCGAAATCAATATCGTAGTAGTATCCGTTTTCAATAGGAGGCCCGAT
>CAZKIZ010000160.1:0-7275 GCA_964552935.1 uncultured Rhodohalobacter sp.
GTCCAGTTCAAACCACCCTTTTTCTGATTCGTTCCACTGCACGTCCACCCGAAACTGGCCATTTAAAATGCCAAGGTTTTTGAGCGCATCCACAATATCGGATGAGAGCTGCCTGCCGACATCCAGCCGTTTATCGTGCAGAGCCGTGGCTTTTTCCTTCAGTTTTTCGCCCTGATCCCTGATCTTGTTTTCGATTCGCTCAATTTCGAGGTCAAAGTTCTCCGCTACATTCAGTTCCGACTTGATCTCCTTGTAGTAGCTGATCAGCTCCGGAATCGATCGCATATATTTTTTCTGCAGTCGGTTCAGCTCCGACTGACGCTTTCGAAGTGTTTCAAGCCGCTGCGGGTTAAATTCAATCCGGTCGCGATACCGTTCAGAAAACTGAACTGCCTCCTGGATACTTATTCGTGCGGTAGTCACCTCCTCGAGGTAGGTTTTGAACTCCGGCTCGATGCGGGCCATATCCTCCAGGTGAAGCTTGATGGTGTTGAGCATCTCAATCAGGCTTACGTCGTCGCCGTTACCGATGTCGGCAATCGCGCCCGCTTTTTGATCCAGGTCTTCGGCGTTGTCCAGCAAGTTCATCTCCGCCTCCAGCTCCTCCTCTTCGTAGGCGTCCAGCTCGGCGCTCTCCAGCTCCTGAACCTGGAACTGATAAAGCTCTGTTTTCTCTTTCAGCTCCCGTTCGCGGCGCTTCAGGTTGCGCAGCTCTTTCTGCAGTTCTGCCATCGCCCTGTATTCGGCCTGGTAGGCTTCCTTCACCGGCTGAACCGAATCGAAACGGTCGATCACATCCATATGGTTTTCATCCTTCAGCAGCATCTGATGGTCGTGCTGGCCGTGCAGATCCACGAGCTGATCACCCACCTGTTTCAGAACGGCAATATTTACCGGCGTGTCGTTGATGAACGCCCGGCTTCCCTTATGACGGATCTCCCGCCGAAGGATAAGCTCCTCGCTAAACTCCACTGCATTTTCGCTCAGCAGTTTCTCTAAATAGAGATCTTTGCCCACATCAATTGTCGCCTCAGAAATTGCCTTATCGGCTCCCTGGCGGATAACCTCCGTATCGGCCCTCTCGCCCAAAATCATATTGAGCGCGCCAATGATGATCGATTTACCGGCCCCGGTCTGACCGGTGAGAATATTGAGGCCGTTTTCAAACTGAACATCCAGCTCGTCAATCAGCGCAAAATCTTTGATGTAGATAGATTTAATCATGGATCGCTAAGATTTCTTTGATATAAAAATCGAATAGCTAAAAATAACGGTTCTCCAGATCACATCAGAAAAGAAAATAATTATGGTATAAAATTACCAACCCGCGGACTACACTGATGGGTACGTTATCAAACCTCTCTCAACCACTCCATCACTCCCTCTCCCTGTCACTCTTTCACTCCCTCCCCCATCCCATCACCACGCATAGCTGTTGAAGTAAATGGAGGGAAGAGAGATATCGCTGTTCGATACGCGAAGTGTTCTGGGGATATCTTCATTCCTATAGCTGTGATTTAGCCGTACCCGGAACTGATATTCAACAGGCTGGTTCACCATACTTCCGGGAAATGTTACGTCTGTGGTGAACAGGTCAGGGTTTTCCACATCCTGTTTCATCTCGATCGGTATTGTTGCCGACAGCGGATGCCTGTTCCCGATTAATTCAACACGATCTCGTTCCGGATCAAACTCTTGCCCGTTCGTCAAATCAGTAATGTTCACCTTAAAAGTAACGGTTGTCTGCGCGTTTAATGAACAGAATCCACTTAAGAATAGCAGAGTTACAAACAACATCAGGTAATTTCTCATATGTATTGCCTCTTTATGGTTTAGTTATTGTTGCCGCTGTTTCTTTGTCCGCCCTGATTTCCCTGGCCTTGTCCCTGACCGGAATTCCCCTGAGATCCCTCCCCTTCTTCTTCTGCGGGCGGAGGCTTTGGAGCGGTCTTCGTGAGCCAGTGTACGATCGAAAAGAAACTCTCTCTCGGAAAGCTTGGCGGGTTCATATTCATCAGGCGTTCGTCATATTCATAGCTTTTATTAAATCCTGAACGAATCTGTCCTCCGCTAAACGTACCCATCGGCCCCCTTCTCTGCTGTACAATTCCGCCCAGCAGATTCAAATCGCCGCGTGCACTGCCCGACTCATAATCTTCAGCGCCAAACGAGCTGTCGAGTGCCATGATCGATCCCTGTATCGTCAAATCTGAACTTCCGGAATGGCGATGTGCTTCTTTATCAATCACTACTTCTTTTTCACTTACTATCCCCAAAAGATCCGTTGAACCGGGATGATCAGCCGGATCTTTATTGTAGTGAACATCGCCCGTAATCCGGATATTTTGTTCCGAGTGGACGGTATACTGCCCATCAATGGTGCCGCGCATAGAGATATCCTGCGATGAAGAGATGACACCATTATAGAGCGACAGGTCCACCGTGTACTCATCTGCGTTATTCCAATTATTGCCGGTTTTCTCCTGCACCTGAACCATCCCGTCTTCAAGAAATTCAAGCCTCACTTCATTATCGAAAGAGAGTCCGCCGGAAGCCGCATCATTCTTTAATATCTGCAGTGAAAGCATGTTTGGGGGATCCCTGTAGTCTGCATCAAAATCAGCTCCTCCAAAAAAATTGGGATCATTCTCCATCAAATCATACCCTTTCCAGTCTTGCGGACTTGTAACCATTCCGTAAAAAGTGGGGTCGCCCGCAATATTGAACTGGCCATTTGAGTGAACCGGTCCCGACAACTCATCCGACCAGATAAAGAAAACGCCTTGCCCGCTCTGTGTCAGCTCCTCATCGGTGAAGTAAGAGTATTTTGAAAAAGAGTCTTTGCGCAGAAACATCTCCGATACAGCCAGCTGTCCCTCGAATTCCGCGACACCGTGCACAAGGAGCGTATATTCATCCCAGAGAGGAATGTTGTTATGCGGCTTGTCGGGGGTATTCTGATCATAAACGCGCACAGATACACTCGACCCCATAAACTCATCACTCTGCAACCCGGCGTTCCAGCTCTGATTGTAGATAATTTCACGCAGTGCATAATCCATAGCACTGTTCACCGTATTTGTAGCGTGCAGCTCCTGCTGATAATTATCAGCCCGGACAGGAAGCAGAGAGTTTCTGTTGTTGATACCGCTCTGAACAATACCAACTACAATAAACATCCCTCCCACCAAAAAAAGTAGTCCTCGTCCCATTTCTGCTCCGGATTTTGTTAATATTTACTTCGCAACAGCATAAATTTTAAATCATAATATTATCGGGCAGAAAGAGCTTTCTCCAGCCAGACCTGCTGTATCGCGGCGAACCGTCCGGATGTGAACCAACAGCTTCCGGCGACTCTACCACAACTTCAATGAGTATGCTTCGCACCTCCTGCTTCAATGTGGTTGGCTCTTCCCCTTTTTCATCTTTGAATGCCTCAACATGAAACCGAACAACCGGGTAGGTTGTCATGGTGTTACCCGGCTTACCATCCATCGGGCCCTGGCGGCGCAGCACTTTATCATTCGGGTTGTTTGTCCCGTTGTAGCTGTTCCCGGGCATATGCCAGCTTACGACTCGATTTTGCCCGTCAATTTGTGCTCTGAACCGGATGTGATTATCGCTGAAATTCAGCAGATCGCTGGACGGGCCAAACGCCAGGAACTGCATATCGTGCATGATTAAGCGGCGCACCTCATCAACCTGGCTGCCCGTGCTCATCTCTACCGTTTGCTGATAGGAGTGCTTCATCACCGTGTTATTCAGAGTCAAAATCGATATCAATAGAATTCCGCCTACGATGTAGCTTATTGTAATTCCAATATTCATATCAGCCTCTACTTTATAAAAGATTTTGTCAAAAACAGCTGCACTGGATTGCCATCTGCCCCGCCGGCCATGTACTCACTTCGGATATCGAGCTGAAGTCTTACAGATCTGATTTCATCATTTTCAATTTCAGACGTACTCTTAGAAATATCCACGATAAACGGTATACTGCCGTCCCGGTCTGAATCCTCTCTGTACTTAACCGTTTTGGGAAATTCAGATAAATATTGATCCAGATCTGCTTCCGATCCGATCCAGCGGACATCATCCACATGCTCCTGTGCTACTGAAAGAGCATAGTAGTTACTGTCGTGAGAAACGCGGTTCATATTATTCATCATCATCGTTTTGTTGACCGACATTGTCAGCATCGAAAACATGATTATGGCACCCATCAGAAAGATGATGTCAGAATAATCAGCCATTGGTGATGAATTATTGATTTTTGTGACTTCCCTATCTACAAGAGGAATAAGCACTTTGACTGTTACGCTCTGTTCCGATTTCTAATATTCATCCTGATCGTCAGCACTAAATGAGAGCTCTCTAAAATGCTCTTGTTCAGTAGCTTAAATAGATGAAGTGTGAATATTAGAAGTTCAGATTCAGGGAATAACCGCTCTTGAACATGTCTTAAATCTCTATCGATCGGAAATGGAGTACCGGCCAATGAAGCAGAGTAAAGTAATCTGTTCATGAAACCCTGAAGCAATAATTTGTATTTTAAATAATGAAAGGCATTAAACTGCGTAACTCGTTGAAATTTAATAATTAATCCAAAAGTGATGGCGGAAAATAAAACTGAGAAAAAGAACCTGTTCAGCGAATTTGAACCCTCATCAACAGAGGAGTGGGAAGAAGTTCTTACCCGCGATCTGAAAGGAGCTGACTACAAGGAGAAACTCAACTGGGAATCCATTGAAGGAATTGAGGCGCTGCCGTTTTATCGCAAAGAGGATCTGGAGAAACTGCCCCACCTGCAGAACAGTACTGAAATTAATACTCCGTCCGAATGGCAGTTTTGTGAAGTGATAGAGTCGGCTGATCCTGCCGATGCCAACCAAGAAGCCAAGAAAGCCATAAAAGGCGGTGCTGACTCACTGTGGATCACGTTGCAGCTGACGGCCGATGAAGGAGCTCTGGGCGGTGATATAACCGGAACCCACGTTCAAAACCCGGGGGATCTGAAAACACTGCTTGATGGAATTGATCTCAAAAATACCGGGATTGTTTTTGATTCAGGTGCGGGGTCGCCCGGGGTGCTTGGGTTGATGAAGGCTTTTTTGCACAATACAAAGTGGACATCACCCCAGATTTCCTTCCTATTTGATCCGTTTACGTATTTGGCGTATCACGGGCGGCTGCCGCTGCCGGATGAGAAACTTGATTCGGTATTACATCAAATGGCATCCGAGTCAGAGTTTATGACGCTTGCAGCAGATGGCGCGTATTATCACAACTGCGGAGCAACCATTATCCAGGAGCTTGGCATAGCTCTGTCGATTGGGAGTGAATTCCTGGCCCGGATTTCGGAAGAGAAGCGCGAACAAGCCGCAAAACAGTTCTGGATGCACCTGTCTGCCGGATCTCTCTATTTCCCTGAGATCGCCAAATTCCGTGCTGCACGAATGCTCTGGAACCGCGTACTGGATGGCTATGAGATTGAAAATCGTGAACCGCTGACGATCCACGCATCCACATCAAAATGGAACAAAGCGATTGCCGATCCGCACAACAACATGCTGCGCGCCACCACGGAGGCAACGGCGGCGGCCGTGGGCGGGGCAAACCGGATCACCGTTCATCCCTACAACGCTCACTTTGAGCAGACCGATGACTTTTCACGACGAATTGCCCGAAATGTCAGCCACATCCTGGATGAAGAAGTCCACCTCTCAGCCGTGGAAAACCCATCTGATGGATCGTACTACATTGAAGTTCTGACCGACGAAATCGCAAAAAAAGCGTGGGAGTTTTTCCAGCTTATTGAAAAGCAGGGTGGGTTTCAGAAAGCGGTAGAAGGAAAAATCATACAGGGAGAAGTGGGTCGGTCCCGTAAAGCCAAAGAAGACGCACTGGCCACCCGAAAGCTGGTCCTTACCGGAGTAAATAACTACTCCGATGCCGATCAAGATCTGCCGGACGATCTGTACCGAAGCACACCCGTGGATTCACTCCACAAATCAGGTAGTGAGACTGAGATCAATCCTGAAAAGCTGATCGAATCGCTGAGAAGTGCCTACAGTGAAGGAGCCAACATCGGTGATGTTGTACATTCATTTCTGACTCCTCAAAAACAGCTATACCCGGCACTCAAACCCTATCGTGCAGCTTTGCCGTTTGAAGAACTGCGGTCGAAAACCCAAAAAATGGCGGAAGAGCTCGGAAAGGAGATCACGGTTCAGCTTGTGCCGATTGGCAATAAAAAGATGCGAAAAGCCCGCGCCACCTTTTCCCAGAACTACCTTGAATGCGCCGGTTTCCGCGTGGAAAACCACATAGGGTTTAACTCTGTGGATGAAGCGGCCGGCGAACTTAAACCGGGGGATGCTGATATCTACGTTCTTTGCAGCTCAGATGAGGAGTACCCTGATTTGGTTTCGGGTTTCTGTTCTGCCTTCGGTGAGAAATCAACCCTCATCCTGGCCGGCTATCCAAGAGATCATGTTGAACAGTTCCGGGAGGCCGGTATTGATTTCTTTATCTATTCGGGGAGTAATATGCTTGAGACGTTGAGGGAGGTTCAGAAAAGTCTCCCCTCGAGGGGAGATGATGTGAGCGTATAGCGAAACATCTGAGGGGTGCCCACGAAACTTGGTTTACGATTCCTTATCTTTGTTGCAGGATCTTTCTAAACCTGAGGACACCCCTCGCATTCTGTTCTGAACGAACAGCATGATCTCCCCGCCAGCTGGCGGGGAGATCTGAAAAGCCATCACTGAACTTATTCCGAAGAAATGAACCGACCCGATTTCTCCAAAATTGATTACGTGTCAGAAGTATCCTCTGAAGAGCACACCTCCCAGGGAAAAAACACCCCTGAGTCAAAGCTCGGGACAGACCGGGACCAGCTCCGAGCCGAAGACGATGCCCACGAAGTGAAAAACACTGGCACTGACAGGGAAGATCTATCCTGGCAAACCCCGGAAACAATCCCCGTAAAAAAGCGCTTCGCAAAGAGTGATATCGAGGATCTGCACCATCTCGATTTTGCGGCGGGGATTCCTCCCTATCTTCGCGGTCCTTATGCATCTATGTATGCGGTAAGGCCGTGGACTATTCGTCAGTACGCTGGTTTTTCGACGGCTGAGGAGTCGAATGCGTTTTATCGCAGGAATCTGGCGGCCGGACAGAAAGGGCTGTCGGTTGCGTTTGATTTGGCGACGCACCGGGGCTACGATTCCGACCACCCGCGCGTATCCGGTGATGTGGGGAAGGCAGGTGTGG
>CAZKIZ010000161.1:0-7268 GCA_964552935.1 uncultured Rhodohalobacter sp.
TAAAACCGGTTATGGTTTTTTAGGCAGCCTCAGCCTCTTATTTCGATATTTTAGAGTCGAACTTAGGTTGTAAATGAATGCTGACCTGCCATAAAACCTTACGATCAACCTACAACCCGGTGGTTATTCCAACATGAACTTTGCCGTTGGCCAGGTCATCATCCGGCGAGATAGCGTATGAGAACTTGATGATTCCGAGCGGTGACTGAAACGCAAGCCCAAATCCGAGCGATGTAAGGTTTTCTACCGTGGCCAGCTGATTCGTCTCTTCATTAATTAACTGAGGCCGGTTGTAAATTCCGTACGCGCCGAACAGAAACAGATATGAACTTCGATCGAGCATGTACCTTCCCTCAAGCTCTCCCCACGCTGCGGCAGAGGCCCGAAATTGATCTTCACGAAAGCCGCGCAGGGATTCTGCCCCACCGAATCGAAACAGATCGGTAATCAGAAATTCAGAGCTCTCCAAAAACATCCCCTGGACACGAGGAGCCAGCACCGGCCTGTTCCCCAGCGGAATATACCCCCTCAAGTCGCCTCTCAGAATGGTTTGAGTGAACGAGACCCGGCCTCCGTCAACCAGTCTCTCATCATTAATAAACCGCCTGCCTCTTTCAAACACCAGGCGCCCGTCGTATCCGCTGGTGGGCACCCGAAACCTGTTGGTGTTTCTTATGTTAAAACCGAGGCCGTAAAAATTGGCTCTCGAATTAAGAGCCACAGCACCAGTACTTCCCATCTGTTCTTCTGCAACTGTACTTCTCTCTGCCCGGATATGCCCGGTGATCTCAAAGCCGGGTAAAATCCTGTAACCGCTGTTCAATTCTATGTTCCGCACAAGATAGCTCGAATCCTGCTGCGTGAAGTGAAGCGCAGCTCCCAGCCTGAGCGGAAAGCCTCCAATAAAATTCTGGCCGGCCTGAACGTTCAGTTTTGAAACCAGCGGCTGAAGCTGTTCATACCGAAGATCCAGAATATTTCCTTCAGCCACGGTGTTCCTAAGCAAAATATCGCCGTACCCCGCAATATTCCCCGACCCGGTGGCGTCTGGCACGTATCCAATCAGCCCATCGAAAAAATTGAGCTGCTGCTCATCAACTACATAGAGCACAAACGGTTCTCCATCAACAAAAATAATCTCTCCGTCTGATACGCTGTCAAAAAGACCTGAATTGGTCAGGTTTCTGCGGCCCCGTTCAAACAGTCCCGGAGTGATCGTTTCGCCTCCCCTGATTCCGCTCACTCGTCTTAAATAGTCAGGATCATTTCGGTGCAGACCGTCAAAACGAACTCCACGGACAACCATCTTATCACCCGGCAACACTGTAGCCCTGAGCGCTGCGGTACACTCCTCTCTGTTGAGCAGGATCTCATCAATCTTAAATTCGGAAAGCATGTACCCTTCCACAGCCAGCCCGGAGAGCCAGTAGCCGGAGAGTTCGCGAATAAGATCCGGAGTAAATGGAGCGCCAGTGTAGCCCGATTCTGAACCCAGCATTGAAAGGTCTGACTCAGCTTCCTCTGAATCGATTCTTATCTCAGCAGAACCAAGCCTGTAGATACACCCCTCGTTTACGTAAATACTGAGTCGCTCCGCTGTTTCAGAGACAGAATCAATTTCTGCATCAAAATATCCTCGCGAGGCAAGCCACTCTTTTAGAATTGGTGAGATATCACTGACTGAATTATGGCCCAGCAGGCTTCGGGAAAGTTCGGGCGGGATATCATCGAACGACTCCTCAACCCCAATGACCTCGGCAGACTGCTGGCGCGCCTCAGCCGTCAATGCTAAACCGGGCAGCAGTAACAGAAGAAATAAGAGGCGAATTTGAGCTCTTCTCATTGCGACGAGAAAGGGGTTCAGAGACGCAACAGACCATTATTCAATGATGTCGCGGACGAAGGTGGGAATAGCAAACGAGCCGGCATGGATATCGCGATTGTAGTATCGCAGTCCGTCAAGAGACTGAACTCCTTTGGCGACTCTTTGAAGCACCGGGTCTGATAGCGGATCTTCCTTTCTTGAGGCGCACGCCATCGACCACATTCCCGCCGGGTATAACGGTATGAAACTTAAATACATTTTAGAGATTGGGAAAAGATCGTCCAGTGCCCCAAATACTTTTTTCATGCTTGGGTGGTAAGAGTTCACCCACGGGCTCTCTGTTTGTGCCGTAAGCACACCGTCGTCGGAAAGCGCATTCAAACAAAACTGGTAAAAATCTTTCTCAAAAAGTCCTTCAGCCGGCCCCACCGGGTCAGACCCGTCAATAATAATCACATCGTACGGATTCTTCACATTTTTGACAAAAGCGATCCCGTCTTCATAGAGTACATTTAGTTTGGGATTCTCAAAATCTCCGACTCCGGGAAAGTGAAGTTTTGATGCATCAACAACCGTTTTGTCAATCTCAACCATATCAACATGAACAACGGACGGATGCTTCAGAACTTCTCTTGCAGTTCCGCCATCGCCGCCGCCAATAATCAAAACGCGTTTCGGATCGGGATGCGTAAACATTGCCGTGTGGCTGATCATCTCGTGGTAGACAAATTCATCTTTTTCGCTGAGCATCACCATGCCGTCAATGGTCATCAGATTTCCCCAGGTGTCGGTTTCGTAGACTTCCACAAGCTGGTATTCCGATTGTTCAGCAAAGAGCAATTTACCGAGACCAATGGTCAAACCGGTCTGTTCATTATAGTATTCGTTGTATTGCAGGGGCATAACTAGTGTTAATTTTTAAAAAATGAAATCAGACCAGGATAGTTTTATGAACTGATTGAGAGCAGATCACGTCCGTTACCGGAAAATAGCACATCCTGCCGTGCAATCAGAAAAGCGGCGCTGGATAGAGTGCGGCAGAGTTAATTTACTCATACCACAAGACAGCCGCAGCAAATACGGCTCCGCAGGTTATTATTTTATGTTCAATCCCGAAAGATTTTACCTCTTTCAATTTTCGGTTTCGATAGTCAAAACCGTCCACAACCATTTGACGAACAATCCCTTCAACGGTGTCCAGGTCGGCGTGATCTTCGAACTCCATGATTACACCGGGTTCAGAGTCGTCTTCCGGAATACCCACGGCAATGGCCGCTGAAATGAGTCGTCCAGGCGTATTGCCGTCAATTGTGGCGTATGCCAGCGGAATAAGCCCGCCTTTAGGCAGCTGAATATCGTTAATATCAGTTTGTTTAGCTGCAGGTGGCAAAATACTGCTCATTCTCATGAGGTTGGTGTCGCCCACACCGGCATTCAGAAGAGCTTTATCAAATGCGTTAAGTCTTGTCCGGCCCTCGGCAGCACCGCGGACGAGACTGTAGATATTTGGAGTTTTTACCATCATATCAGAAAAAAATTATTGAGTTTGAAAATCGGGTTAGTTGGACTCTTCCACTGCGGCCGGTTTAAACATGAGCCGCTGACCGGATGGAACTTTAAAGAGTCCGCGCTTCATCTCCATGCTAGACACATTTTTTGACTCAAAATACTCTTTCAGTTGTTCCTGAATGACCCAGGGATCAATAGTATCACCGCAGGTGAAGATATCGACTGCAGCATAGTTATATTCCGGCCAGGTGTGAATAGCCACGTGAGATTCAGCAATAACCACAACACCGCTCACACCGTAAGGGCTGAATTTGTGGAAGTTATGAGAAATGATTGTAGCTTTTGATGCCTTGGTAGCATTAATCAAAGCGTTTTCAATATATCCGACATCGTTGATATTTGATTCTTTACAATCGTAATATTCAACAAGTATCTGTCGACCAAGAGCTTCCATAGCTGTTCAATTTAGAGTAAAAATTTAATGGGATCAAAATAGCTATTGTATTTGATAAATAGTGATTATATCCTGAGCAGTTACAACACATACTAAAAAGCAATTTTGATATTGAATAAATTCAAAAGAAACCAAAATACGCAGAAATTTTCGTAATTACGTAATTATGATACACGCCAAACAAAAAGTTTCTAAAGAGTCTGCGTTAAAAACTTACAGGCAGCTTTTACTCCCCCGCTTGATAGAAGAAAAAATGCTCAACCTGCTTCGACAAAACAAAATCAGCAAGTGGTTTTCGGGGATTGGACAGGAGGCCATATCCGTAGGCGTTGCCTCTTCAGTTGACAGACACGACTATCTGCTGCCGATGCATCGAAATCTCGGTGTGTTTACAACACGCGACGTTCCTCTTTATCCCCTTTTCTCACAGCTTTTTGGTAAGGCTGACGGTTTTACGGGCGGCCGCGACCGCTCGTTCCATTTTGGTACAACCGAACACCATATTTTTGGCATGATATCTCACCTTGCGGCTACGATGCCGGTAGCCGATGGAATTGCACTTGCTCACAAATTGCGTGGTGAAAACCAAATTGCCGTAAGTTTTTGTGGTGATGGCGGAACCAGTGAGGGAGATTTTCATGAAGCATTGAACCTGGCCGGGGTTTGGAAACTCCCGGTTATTTTTGTGATTGAGAACAACGGGTACGGCCTCTCAACTCCCACTTCAGAACAGTATGCTTGTGAAAATCTTGCAGATCGTGCAGCAGGCTACGGCCTTGAAGGAATGCTGATTGACGGGAATGATTTTTTCGACGTTTCCAACTCAATCAAAAAAGCGAGGAAACTTGCCCTCGATGGTAAACCGGTGCTTATTGAGGCTAAAACATTCCGGATGAGGGGCCACGAAGAGGCCTCCGGAACATTTTATGTGGATGACAAAGAGTTTGAAAAGTGGAAACCAAAAGATCCGATTTACCGGTTTGAACAGTGGCTGAAAAGCGAAGAGATCATAACGGAGAGTAGTGAGTTTGAACGGATCAGGGAGTCTGTCAGGAAAGTATTTGAACCAGATTTGAAAAAAGCTCTCAAAGCAGATGAACCAATATTTGATGAATTCACCGAACGCTCAAGAGCAGGTTTTAGTCCGGGTCTGAATAAGAAAAACGGCCAGATTTCAGTCGATACATCAGAAAAGAGAATGGTAGATGCGATACAGCTTGCCCACAGGCAGGCCTTTGATGAAGATGATACATTTCTGTTGCTGGGCCAGGATGTGGCTGAATATGGCGGAGTCTTTAAAGTTTCGGAGGGGTTTACTGAACGGTACGGCAAAGATAGAATTCGGAACACACCCATTATAGAGTCAGGAGCAATTGGTGCGGCTATTGGTCTCGCTATGGAGGGGTTTAAGCCGGTAGTTGAGATGCAGTTTGCCGATTTTATAACGTGCGGTTTCAACCAGATTGTTAACAACCTGACAAAGGGCCGATACCGCTGGATGCCTGATCTGAACGTCACCATCCGCGCTCCTCACGGGGCCGGCGTGGGTGCCGGGCCGTTTCACTCTCAATCTCCGGAGAGCTGGTTCATGGGGCTTCCCGGCCTTCGCGTGCTGGTGCCATCTTCGGTAGAAGATGCACAAAATATGCTCTACACCGCTCTGTTTGATCCTAACCCGGTACTCTTTTTCGAGCATAAGAAACTTTATCGCAGCATTAAGGAGGTGACGCCAGATCAGTGCCAAATCACAGATCTGGACAGAGCCCGTGTCGTACGTAAAGGAGACGATGCCACCATCATCACATTTGGATACGGAGTACACTGGGCAGCAGAGATCGCCGAAAAATATGCTGAAGAAGAAGTCAATCTCGAAATTGTAGATTTGAGGTCGCTTGCTCCCATAGACTGGGAAACCATTCGGTCCTCGATTCAAAAAACCGGCCGCGTTCTGCTCCTGGAGGAAGCATCTGAAATTATGGGCCCCATGAGTGAGATTGCCGCAGGTATATCGGACCGGTGCTTTGACCTGCTGGACGCACCTGTCATTCGATGCTCATCTATTCACACACCGATACCCTTCAGCAAAGAGCTGGAGAAAGGATATTTAGCCGATTACCGGCTTAAGGAAAAACTGGAGAGATTGTTGAACTATTGAGTGTAAAGCCTTTACGGAATAGACGGTAACATCTGGCATTCGTTGAACCTTGTATGGTTCAGGTTTAACTTGATTTCAGTTTATTCGTTAATTACCAGATCAGGAATTGCCTTAAACTTTCCGAATCAAAGCCAATTTTGTACATTATAGCATGGAAACAATAAAAGTAGATATATTAAATCCAAAAGCCAGAAAACTGCTTAAAGACCTAGCTGATTTAGATCTGATTGCTATTCGTAAATCAAACAAGAGTGATTTTATTGATGTTATGAAAAAAATCCGATCCAAATCTGAAACTGTACCAAGTCCTGAAGAGATTGCTAAAGAAGTGGATGTCGTCCGCTCCAGACGAACAAATAAGTAACAATGCGCCTCATCCTGGATACAAATCTATGGATCAGTTTTTTGATTAGCAGTAAGTTTGAAAAACTCGACGAAATACTGTTTAATCAAAATTTCAAACTCCTATTCAGTCAGGAACTTCTTGAGGAATTTGTAGCTGTTGTTAAACGTCCAAAACTCAGAAAATATATTTCAAGGAATGAATTAGAAGACCTTTTGGAGACGATTGATGATATCGCAGAATTTGTGAATGTAACTTCAGAGATATCAGAATGCAGGGATCCAAAAGATAATTTTTTGCTATCGCTGGCAGTTGACGGGAAAGCCGACTACTTACTAACCGGAGATAAAGATCTATTGGTGTTGAAGGAAATTGGGAATACTAAAATCAAAACCATATCTGAATTCTTTGATGTAGCTGACTCTTAATGTCTTCTCTTGACTCGGTAATTTTGATGACAATCAACATGCATTTATGAGTCTTCAATGAGCTGAAGTATCACATTAGTACCAGCAATAGATACACGGATTGTCACTCTTAAGGTTGTGAACCCTTACTATGGCTCAAATTATAAGCCCACAAAACGGAAGAGATACAAAGGAAGTAATCGCAAGAAAGAGCAGGATATTGACCCTGCCCTTTTTTCTATTTATCGGTTTAACCACTCGATACTGTTTTGCATCAGGGCGACAAACGCATCGTGCTGATGGGCTTCGCCGTCGTGGCCCAGTGTTGTTATCACAACACGGCCGTCGCCATGCTCAACGGTCCACGCAACAGGATATTCATCCCCGGTATCCGGCTCAATCCCGATTGCCAGTACGTGGATGTCCGCGCCATCTTCGTCTCTCTGGAATCGATACAGTTCATCAGTGATCGTAAACCGTTCCGGTACGTTCTGCATCAACGGATGAGCCGTGTCTTCAACATAGACTTCAAACTCACCAAAAGGTCCGTGACTCGATGTTCCACCGCCGATCAG
>CAZKIZ010000162.1:0-7222 GCA_964552935.1 uncultured Rhodohalobacter sp.
GATACTTTTTCTTACCGGAGAGTGGATTTTGAGACGTACCATATCGCTTCCCTGAGTACAACAGTATATGATGTTCTGATTTCTCATCTATCATTCCCAATGAAGTCTCACTGGCGCTCTATTCACTATGAATAGTTCTCTACAAGTCTCGGAGAGACGGCCGAATATAGCCCCACAGTTTACTGTGGGGTTTTGTGATCAGCGGCAAACCAGATTAGTCCCCATTAGGGACGGCCCGCGGAATCCAGAATACAATTTAAACGCTCTATACGCTATCCCGTCGCCTGTTTGAAGGTTGAAAATGATATGAGATAGGAATGGAATAAGGAGTCTGATATAGCAGCAACGCTGGTGTGTGCCGTCCCGATCGGGACTGATCTTCCATTACCGTGCTGACAATCCCCCAAGCCGAAACATTGGGCTATATTCGGACGTCCCTGGCGGGACTTGTATAGCAGTAGATGCGCTTTGGTTTAAACCAAATGTCTGTTCAAAAAAATGAATCAACTACTATCTCGCGACTGTTAACGAGCAAGAGCGACGTTAGGCTGGAGACAAACATATCATTTATTTCGAGGTAATCAACATCAATAATTAAATCTCTGGCGCGTATACGCTTTGACGTTCTCACCATCCTGGCGGGCGGGCCTAAACCGCCACTGCAGCGCTGCCCTCAATACAGCATCCATCAGCCCATGCTCAATAAACGGCAGCACTTCATACTCATCACCGTTCGAATATTTACGAATTTCAACGATTGCTGCCTCCTCTACCGTACCGTTTTCATCAACCAGGAAGTTTACAATCATCTCTATATTTCCCCTGAGTTCACTGGGAACACCCTCGGGTGTACTCGCCTCAACGATGCGAACTACGGTCGGCGGAATCTGCGGATTAGAAACAATGGTGCTCTCTTCGCCATCCATAGCCGTTCCCGTTCCGGGATCCAGGTCAGGCAGATCCGGAACGTCGAGATCGAAATCGATTTCAATCTCAATTTCTATAATTTCATCGGAAGGAACCGGTTGTGGAACTTGCGGCCTGGGGGGCGGTGGCGGAGATGAGCGCTGCTGGGTAATCTGAATCTCATCAATTAAAACCTGTTCACGGGGCGACTCAACATAAAATATTTCAGGCTCGTAGGCTGTTTCGGGCCATAATTTAATCAATAACAGCAACAGAATCTGAACGGTCAGTACAGCCGTCAGAAAGCGCAGAACATACCCGGATTCTGATATTCGATTATTCTTGAAAAAGTACGACAACTCTAAATATCCTTAATTGAAATGAGATAACGAATTAAGATGACCAAATTTTATCCTTTAAAGATACTGAACTTCAGGCGGAATATTCACACATTAGCAGAGGGTTTTGTGTGTCTAAATCCTTCTAACTTACAGAAGTAAGTTAAACAGGAATTTTTCCAAGAAAGTGTATAGCAAACGTAGAATATTAAATGAATAACACGGCGTGTGCCAGACTGTAAAGAACGTTTATCAAGATCTGTAACCTTCATGACTTGATCCTAAATACAAATCAATTGTTGTCTGACCTCAGATTGAGGCCCGAACAAATCCATCGTTATTTTCCAGTCTATTTCTGGCCTCGCGGGCGCTGCTGTTCGTTAAGATCATTACCATCGCAGTTTTAACATGTCCATCTGCTTCATTTAACACGGATTCGGCTTTTTCGTAGCTGCAATCGGTCAGCATCATAACGATTCTCTTGGCTCTTTCTTCTAATTTTTTATTGCTTAACTGCAGATCAACCATCACATTTTCATACACTTTCCCGAGACGAATCATGGCGCCCGTGCTCAACATGTTCAGAATAAGTTTTTGAGCCGTTCCGCTCTTCATCCGGGTACTTCCCATCACAACTTCCGGGCCGACAGGCACGTCAATCATGTAGTCAACCTCATCGGCGATCGACACTTGTTCAGCTGTGACCGTTGTAATAAAAATAGTAATCGCCCCTCTCTCTTTAGCCTCTTTTATAGTGCCGTGAACATATGGAGTACGTCCGCTTGCGGCTAAACCCACCACCACATCTTTATCCGTTACTGAAAGCCGATCTACTTCTTTACGCCCCTCTTTTACACTGTCTTCTGCCCCTTCCTGTGCCGCATACATCGCCTCTTTACCACCGGCTATAAATCCCTGTACAATTTCAGGATCTGTTCCGAAGGTTGGCGGACACTCGGCTGCATCCAGTACACCAAGCCTGCCGCTTGTGCCTGCACCAAAATAGAGCAGCCTGCCCCCTTCTTTAATTTTTGAGGCGATCGTTTCTACCGCTTCAGAAATGACCGGCAGCTTGCTCTCAATTTTGCCTGCAACCGTTTTATCCTCCTCATTGATGGTCCTGACAATGTCGTAGCTGCTCGCCATATCGATCGTCATTGTATCAGGATTTCTCTGTTCGGTAAGGAGAGTGCTTAACTGTTCAAAAAGAGCTCGGTTAGATTTGTTCATATTTAATAATCAGTTCTTGCGTCTGGATGACCACCAGCTGGATTGTTTTTTGGTAGTTGCAGAAGTGCTTCCGCCCTCGCCATTCTCATTGACGGGGCCGCTTTTTTTCATAAGGGTGGCGACCAGGCTGACCGCCAGGGCGTCAATATTGTTCTCTTTTTCAAAGAGTGTCTCTTTTACAGGTTCGTAATGGTCTTTTACAAAATGGGTATCATACGTTCCGTTTATGAAAGAGTCGTGCCGGAGCGTAAAGTCACAAAATGGTATCGTTGTCCTGCAGCCGCTGATTTCGTACTCTTTCAGAGCCCTGAGCATTTTATTGATCGCCTTTTTACGGGTAGGTGCGTGAACTGAAAGCTTCGATATCATCGGATCGTAGTTGATAGTCACTTCTCCACCCTCTTCAACACCTGAATCCACTCTAACGCCTGAGCCTGCAGGAATTCTGTGACGGGATAACCTGCCGGTACTGGGGAGAAAATTATCGGTGGGATCTTCGGCATAAACCCTGCACTCAATGGCGTGTCCGTTTTTTTGAATTTCTTCCTGCGTAAACGGCAGCGGTTCACCCTGTGCAACCTTGATCTGCGCTTCCACCAGGTCAATGCCGGTAATCATTTCCGTGACCGGGTGCTCAACCTGAAGTCTAGTATTCATCTCCAGGAAATAGAACTTCTGATGCTTATCAACCAGAAACTCAATTGTGCCGGCCCCCTCATAATTACATGCTTTCGCTGCGCGTACTGCTGCATCGGCCATTTGAGTTCTCAACTCACTGCTCAGCAGGGAGCTAGGCGCTTCTTCTATAACTTTTTGATGGCGCCGTTGAATGGAACACTCTCGCTCAAACAAATGCACTGTGTTGCCATCCCGGGCAGCCAGGATCTGAAATTCAATGTGCCGCGGTTCTTCAAGATATTTCTCTACATAGACCCGGTCGTCACCAAATGCATTTTTAGCCTCAGACTGTGCAGCCTTCACGCTGGAAGAAAAATCTTTTTCATCATGAACAATTCGCATCCCTTTTCCTCCACCGCCGGCAGCGGCTTTCACCAAAACAGGAAAGCCGACTTTTCTGGCAACAGAGAGAGCAACTTCCACATCTTCCATGGCATCTTTCGTTCCGGGCGGACAGGGAACACCGGCTTTGCCCATAAGATCCCTGGCTGCGGTTTTATCACCCATAAGCCGCATCGATTCTGCACTTGGGCCTATAAAGATAATTCCTTCGTCTTTACACCGGTTGGAGAACTCCCCGTTTTCACTTAAAAATCCGTATCCGGGATGAATTGCATCCGCACCGGTCTGTTTAGCCGCATCAATCACTTTGTCCATATCCAGGTAGCTTTCCGCCGATGAGGCCTCGCCTACCCAAACCGATTGATCAGCGAACTGGACGTGTGGTACAGATGCATCAGGAGTTGAATAGATTGCCACCGTTTTTATACCCATCTCGCTGCACGTGCGCATAATACGAAGGGCAATCTCGCCCCGGTTGGCAACAAGTACCTTTTTGATCGTCTGAGTCATGTAGTAGGTTTAATATAGATGTTCCTTAAACATAGAATCGACAAGATTCCATGGGTCCGATACTTTTTCATCCCAAATATAAAAATTGTGATCTATATTCTTTAACCATAATGTGTCACTCATTTTTTCAGAAATATCCCTCTGCGGATCATTAACGTAGGATAAAAGTCTGAAGTCGATTTCGGATATTATTTTCAGGGTATCACGGTCGTTTAGATTGGGCAGAAAATCTACCGGATTGTTATAGTATACGCTGTCGTCATAAAAATCATCCAGGTAGGGTTTGATGTTATAGGTGCCGCTGATACCGATGACTTTATTGATTTTTTGGGGATGTTTTAGTGCAAACAGCAAAGCATAATAAGCTCCCAGGAAGGCTCCTGATAAGATTAAATATGGATTACTGTTCTGCTCTTTGATAAATGGGACAACTTCATCTATGATATATTGTTCATATAAATTTTGGCGCCTGATTCGCAGATTTGGTTCAGCATTTCTGTTTAGCAGACTTTCATCAGCTATCGAATCTACACAAAAAAGCTGGTTGTACCCTTCGTTTATCTGCTCATTTAAAGAGTCTATCATACCGGTATCTTCCCATTCAGAGAATGATCCCTCTTCAGATGGGAATATGATAACAGGCGTGCCTGAATTCCCGAATTTTAACAGGTCCATTTTTTTCCCAAGACTTGGGCTTTTCCAACTATGCAGTGTGCGTTCCATAAGAATCCGTTCAAAATATTAATTGATGAGTGTTGCTGTAGTACAACGGTTTCAAAAATCAAAGATATAACAAACATAACTCGCATGGTAGCGCTTTTCTAATGTATCACATGAGATTCTTCATTTTGAAATCACTGTATAAATGAGAGGATAATCAATTCACTTCAACACTCTTCCGGGCTATGAAGTGAGACTCATTAGGAATGGTACAGATGGAAAATTACAATGTCTCATAAACGCACGGTTAAATTCGGCTGAACTGCCTGTGGTTCACTCAATGAAATCCATTTTTATAACCGTTTCCATTGGATGTTTCCCCAATCTGTTGGCTGCTTACAAGTTCATTATTTTTTGATCGAGAGGGCATTATTCTATGATTTTTGGGACGATAGGCGCCTTCGTGCTGAAAACGTTTCTCAATCCTAAATTGGTTATGTCCGTTGCTACCGGAGTCTGTAAATCCTTCATCATCCGCAGCACCTGCTGAATGAACTTTTTGTCGCAGATCTTTTACAATATTCTCCAGCACGTGCACCTGGCTCTGTAGCTCTTCGGCCGTGGCTGCATTTCTTTCAGCTGTCTCTGCGGTATTATTTGTATTTGCTGAAATACTGCTGATAGCCCTTTTTAACTCATCAAGGCTGCTAACCTGTTCCCCCGTAGTAATGTGGACATCATCCATCCACTTCATAAGATCTGCAATTTGAGTCGATATCTCTTCAGAAATAACGGCTCCCTGCTCCGCTTTTACGGAGTTATCTTTAATTAAATCACCAATATCGTTTGCTGCCCTGGCCGTTTTTTGTGCCAGAACGCGAACCTCATCGGTAACGACTGCAAAACCGGCTCCTGCCTCTCCTGCCCTTGCGGCTTCTACGGCCGCATTCAGCGCCAGCAAATTGGTTTGAGATGCGATGCTGTCGATCGTCTTGATGATAGACGTTATATTTTCGCTCGATACTTTAAGTTCATTCATCGAGCGGTTCATTTTTTCAGAGTTTTGAGTCACCCGCTCAACTTTGTCTTTTGCCGAGGCTGTCTTGTTATTCAGCGTTTCTATTCTGCTGTTCATCAACTCTATACTGCCATTTGAAGTTGATACGGATTCACTGTTGTTTGATGCTGCAAGCGCCAAATCCTGTCCCGATTGAGAGATTTCGTCAGCCGCATCACTGGTGTACTGGACAGAGTCACTCAGGTGATCGATAATGTTATATACCTCAGCATTTTTTAAAAACTCCCGGGTCAAATTCAATATTATGCTGCTATATACAATCATCGCAACGACCACAAAAGCGGCATGAATGGCAACGATATCCAGCCCGCATCCATAATCGAATATCATAATTGGCGTTCCGGCAAGGGCAAATTCTGCATCCTGCGCAAAATTAAACAGCACATGATGCAGAGCTGTGGTAACTGTAGCAGCCAGCACCGGGGTGATATCTTTGTACCGAATAAGGAAGGCAAGTGATATAAAAATGTGGAAGTGCATTTCGATCTGACCAAAATGCTGCTGAATGAATATCATAGAGAACGCCATAAAAGAGGCTCCCATCGTAATTCGGCTGATTAAGGTGCCGGGGTTTAATCGGTAAACGAGCGACGCTATTCCAAAAACCAACCCGCCGCCAATAAATCCAAGGAGATACGTGCTGTGCGAAATTGCCATGACAGTTGAAGCAACAGCCCAGTGAAGCAGCAGAAGCCTCAGCATAAACTGATCGGTTTGTACGAAGCTGCTGTCAAGCTGAGACTTCACCCCGCTGGAAAGGTTACCGCTGAGTGATGGAAAGAATCTATCCATGATGGGTTGTGATTTTGTTTTCATAGTATTTCTGAATTGAAAAGCGTTAGTAAATTATATAATAAGTGATGCAGCCTCATTGATGGCTTTACGAACAGTATCTGCGCTGCTGCTATTTTCGAGAACTCTGACAACCGACCAGCCATTAGAAGATCTTGCAAGAACAAAGTAGTGGTCGGTATGTGTAATCATCTCTTCTGAGCGCCTGTTGCTGGTAATCCTGAGCGAAAACTCTCTTTTCATCTTTTCTAAATCCTTTTCATCCGGGTTGATGCCCCTGATCTTATTGGAAAAGAGGCGTGAATAGTTTTCGACCTGAGTTTCATCTACAGCACCGGATAAATTAATGTCCACAAAAGTGGCGCCTACCCTGGCACTGCTTTTAAACTTGTTCTGTGATTCCAGCAGAGTAGCCAGCATTGATAAAGATGACGGACAGACCGAAGCGCATCCCACGAAACCAAAAAACAGGATCTCTATATCGTTCTCAGATTCACTCAGGAACTGATCATTAACAACTTCATATGAGTGTGAAGGGTTGAAATAGGATGCTCCGACAACCATTAATACCGGAATTCCCATCAACAGTACGAGCAGAAATGAAGACAGTAACTTGTTCATAAGTTTAAATCAGCCGTTTGATAATACCATTCTAACTTATCGACAAGATTCGACTCTCTCTTAAAAG
>CAZKIZ010000163.1:0-7206 GCA_964552935.1 uncultured Rhodohalobacter sp.
TGGTAATTTTTTTAATTAATTTTGGCTTTTATTAGGTTTCAAAATTTTGCACCATGGTGGTTGTTGATGTAGTTTTTTTTTCCTTTCTCGCAAATCAGGTCTTTAACAGCAACGACAGAACCCGCAAGTTTCCCGGCCGATCCGTCTTTAATTTTTTTCTGAATACGCCTGGCCTGTTCCCGGGCCTTTTCCTTATCAAGTGAAACGATCGCGTTAACAGCGTCGTTTTTAGATTCAATTGTTTCAATGTAGTGTTCAACAATATCCTGCAGACTGGTTTTGCCTGCTGAGAGCTCATCTTGTGTCGTGAGCAAATTCTTCATCTGAAAACCGCCAATTTATTTATCTGATTTAGATTCTGCTTCTTCTTTATTTTTCACAGAACCTGCATTTTTAACTTCTTCCGCACCTTTGTCGATCTCTTTTTTGATATCATCGGAAGCTTTGCGAAACTCCTGAATACCCTGACCGATACCTTTTGCCAGCTCGGGAATGCGTTTGGCTCCAAAAAGAAGCAAAATAACCATTACTATTAATACAATCTCAAAACCGCCGGGCATACCCATAATGATCTGTGTTTATGTAGATTATTACTGATTATTCAATGAAGATAAAAAATATTTCGTTGACCTTTTGAACACCTTACAAAAAAAAGTGTACCTTTGTGCCCCTTTTTTATTTGCATTTGTCATCAACAAACAGTTTATAACAGTCGAAATAAGTTTAACCATAATCCGTTACAGAGATCAAATATTATGATTTGGACAGTTGAATTAGCAGCCGTATTAGACGAAGCTCCATTCCCGGCAACCCGGGAAGAATTAATTGAATGGGCCGAACGAACGGGCTTGCCACAACAAGCAATCGATAATCTATACGAATTAGATGAGATTGCCGAAGGTGAAGATACCGTTTATGAAGGAATTGAAGACATTTGGCCCGATTACATCCGAAAAGAAGACTTTTTCCATGGTGAAGAGGACGAAGGCTTCGATTATGACGATGTGTAATCAAGAATTGCTCATCCATAGCTTTTTAGAACCCCGGGCTTAGATTTTGTCCCTACATTTTGATATGAGACACATTTTCTTAGGCTTGGGCTTTATCCTGAGCATATTACTTTCATTCTATATAAACCCACATGCAGCAGTAGCTCAGAATGGAAACTCGATTGAACAAAACGGAACGGACAGCGAAAAAGTAGTTCGGGTCATTCGTTTTTCAGGAAATCAGGGAGTCCGAAACAGCACGCTCAGAACACTGGTGCGTACAGACAATAACAGGGAGTTTCTCGGTATTCCGAGATTTACGCCCTGGTATTATATCTGGCGGGTTGTGGGGGTGGGTGAGTCTCCGGCATATCTCGACCGTGAAATGGTCACCAACGATATAGAACGGATCGAAGTGTATTACGGAAATCTCGGCTACTTCGAAGCCACCGTAGATACCTCAATCATCGAGTACAGACCAAACCGGGTTGAAGTTTCATTCATTATAGACGAGGGTCCGCGATCCAATATTCGCTCCGTTTCATATACCGGCCTGCCCGATTTTGACGATTCTGTGCAACTCGTCAGATTTTTATCCAACAGCGAATTTGAGAACGATATGGTGGATGACTCCACGTTTTCAGTCAATGAACCGTATGAGGTTCAGAAACTGCGCAGAGAACAGACCCGGATCGTAAATTTCCTGAAAAACAACGGGTATGCGTCAGTTCAGCGAGACTCCGTCAGAGCACTTGCAAAACCTGTAAATGACGAGCAAAATCAATTTGATATTTTATATTCAATCCGGCCCGGAGAGCTTTACACATTTGGTGATGTTCACATTACACTGAGCGGGCCGGACAACCTCGACGAATACGATCAGTCTGAAACATTTGAGGGCGAACCGTACTCCAGCCCGGGATACTCATTCTATATCCGAAAACACAGCAGTGCTCAAACCCGATTCAGTCTGCTTAAAGAGCAAATACGCTATAAACCCGGCGAGACGTTCGATCAATCCGCCTACCTGCGAAGCGTAAATTCATTTCAAAATCTTGGCATGATTTTGACCAACAGGTTTGCGCTGAACGAAGAAGGAAGTGTTCCGGATTATTCAAAATCCGATATTCCATCCTATTTTGATCTGCAAACGCTGCCGAAGCACTCTATCAGGGCCGAATTTTTCGGGATGAGGCGATATGGATACGGCACCGGAGTGGGTCTGAACTACAATAACAACAACCTGAGAGGGCGGGCTGATAATCTTACAATTGGTATTAACACAAGTCTCGAATACGTTACTTCCGGTACGCTCCGTGAAATTTCACCCGTTGAAGATGGATTTGAAGGCACCGGAAATACAGGCTCTACATTTTTCCAGAGCTACGAGGTTAGAACAGAGTATACGCTGCCTAGGCTTAATTTTCCTTTTCAGGCCTTTCGCGACAGATCGTGGGTCCGCTCAGCCCGTACCCGCTACGCATTGACCTACAGCCAGAGCAATCAGCTCTTTTTCGATATCAACTCCGACATCCGGTTTAATACCCGCTACGAAGTTACCCATTCCGACAGGTTTACAAGCCTGTTTGACCTCGTTGAGATGGACGTTATCGATACAGATCCCTCGCCGCAGTTTTTGAGAAACCTTAGAATACAGTTCGAGGATCAGCCGATCGTTTTAGCGCGTATCGAGGAAGATTTCCGGGCCCAGTTCTCATCTATCATCCGCTATACTCTGAGAAGCAGAAATACGAACCTGATTAAACGAAATTTTGGCTATTCAGCTGAATTTTCTGCCGCTATTGGCGGAAACCTCCCCTACCTGCTCGATCGGTTTATTTTCAGCCCGGGTGAGATCAACCAGACGGTTCCATCTCCGCTTGGAATATCATCTAACGCACTGGCGTACAGCAGATTCGTAAAACTGTCTGCTGATTACAGGCGCTACTTCGATCTGACGGAAAACACTGTATTTGCTTTAAGGGGATTTGCCGGAGTTGCCCACCCTATTTTTGACAGTGAAAGTATTCCGCTTAACAGGCGCTTTTTTGCCGGCGGAAGTAACGATATTCGAGGCTGGGACTCCTTCAGGCTGGGCCCGGGTGAACTAACATCTGACGAGCTGCCCCGGCCGGGCGGCGATATAAAACTTGGTGCCTTTAAGGAACTGCGCCAAATTTTTATGCAGGATGTGCTAAATGCCCAGTGGCATGTGGCCTGGCACACCGATGCAGGGAATGTATGGTACGGTCCTAAAACATCACTTCTTGATGAAGACGGCAATGAACTGCTGGATGATGGACGGTTTTTTATTGACAACTTTTATAATCAAATTGCAGTAGGTTCCGGTATCGGTATCCGTCTCGACTTTGAATTTATTGTAGCCCGGTTCGATCTTACCTACAGAATTCATGATCTTGAGCGTGGATGGTTCAGCAACAACCGCCGGTATTTTAGTTTTGGAATAGGCCACTCCTTTTAATCACTTTTTTTATGTTAAAAAACAATCAGTTCAATAAGTTGAAAAACCAGACACGAATGATCTTCAGGTCCAACTTCCTGAAAGATCTTTCAACCACTGAACGGTACGAGTTTTTACAGCTTTGCCACCGGCGAAAATACAATAAAGGTGAGTTTATCTACTACCAGGACGACCCCGGAACGGGCATGTATTTTATTGAGGAAGGGTGCGTTGATTTGATTGTGGCAAACAGCCACGATGAAGCCGGAAAGGATGCCGTAACCTTTAAGCTGGAGCCACCCGATAGTTTTGGTGCTCTATCAATAGGATACGACCTACGCAGACTTTCTGCTGCTAAGTGTGTAACAGATTGTATTCTTCTGGGATTTTTCAACCCCGATTTTGAGACTTTAAAGAAGAGGAATCCCGGTATTGCAGTTAAGTTCCTCGAAAAACTGAGCAGTATTGCCATGAGACAGCTGGAGCGAACCATCCGCGAACTTGAAACCACAACATCCACCCAGCACGTGTTCGACATCCAGTTTCAAACCTACTACGACCGGTATAAAACCGAAGAAGAACCGACTCAAAAAGAAGAATAATACCACTCTATGGCTTTAAAAAAAGGATCTGAAGTTGAACTCGATATCGAATCCACAGCATTTAAAGGCAAGGGTATTGCCAAAGTAGACGGCCTGGCTGTATTTGTGCCGGGCACAGCTCCCGGCGATAAAATCAGGGCGATGATCACCCGCAAAAAGAAGTCGTTCAGAGAGGCTAAGGTGCTTGAAATCCTGGAGCCCTCCCCCATCCGGGTTAAGCCGGTTTGCTCTCACGCGAATACATGCGGCGGGTGCACATGGCAGCATATTCCTTACGAAAAACAGATTGAGTACAAGGAGCAGCACGTGCGGGATCACATCACGCGCATTGCAGGACTCAGCAGTGAGATTGTACAACCTATCATTGGTTGCGATCAGCCGCTCTATTACCGAAATAAAATGGAGTATAGCTTTGGTACACGGCGATGGCTCACAGAAGCTGAAATTAAAAAAGATGAGTATGTAGATGACTCAGGATTTGCCGCAGGAATGCACGCACCCGGCCGCTATGATAAAATCCTGAATCTGAATGAGTGTCACCTTCAGGAGCCGGTCTCCTTCGAACTTCTCGACTATGTGAGAAGCTTCTGCATCGAAAACGGTATAGAGCCGTTTAACACCCATAAAAACGAGGGCTTCATGCGCCATCTCGTGATCCGGACATCGGCCCATACCGACGATCTGATGGTAAACCTCGTTACCTACAGAGATGAGCCGGAAATAATCGATAAACTCTCTGCTCTGCTGCTCGAAAACTTCCCCAAGATTACAACCATAGTGAATAACGTAAACGATCAGCCGAACCCAACTGCCGTCGGGCGGTTCGAACACGTAATCCACGGACCGGGATTTATTGTTGACAAGATTGGCCATCATACCTTTAAGATACATGCCAACGCCTTTTTCCAGACCAACACTCTTCAGGCTGAAAAGCTTTACTCCGTAGCCCGAGATTATGCCGATCTGGACAATGGCGGTCACCTCTTTGATCTCTACTGCGGAGTAGGCACACTCTCTCTTTTCATGGCGGATAAGGCCGATAAGGTGACGGGAATTGAGATCGTGGATGTGGCCGTTGAAAATGCAAAATTCAATGCCAAAGAGAACGGGGTTGAAAATGCAGAGTTTGTGCTTGGCGATATGAAGGATACGTTTAACGAGGAATTTTTAAAGAAAAACGGCAACCCTGACTGCGTCATCACCGATCCGCCACGATCCGGCATGCACCCCGATGTTGTAACTCAGCTCTGTGAACTGGAAACAGACCGCCTGGTTTATGTGAGCTGTAATCCGTCAACCATGGCGCGCGATCTGAAGATTTTAAAAGAATTCTACCACGTAGAGAAAGTACAGCCGGTGGACATGTTTCCACAAACATACCATATTGAAGCTGTTGCAAAACTGACCCGTAAATAGAACATTTTGCAGACCAATTTTTGGCACGTTGTTGTCTCTGGAAGAAATATCGCTGTTCAAAAGCAAAGTTATGTTCAAATGATCCCGGTGCGGAAAAATCTCTCTGATCTATATTTTCTTAAAATGAGAGCCGATTCAGGTAAACGTTCAGATCTCTGATTCGGTTATTTCATCAAGTATCATCTGCAACATATTTTGAAGAGTTATTGGTATGCCTGAAAAAGCAATTGTAATCGGAGCAGGACTTGGAGGACTTTCTGCGGCATGTCTTCTTGTCGCGCGAGGATGCCGCGTTGAGCTGTTTGAAAAAAACGGTTCACCCGGCGGAAAAATGCAACAACTTGAAGAGAAGGGATACCGTTTCGACACCGGTCCCAGCCTGTTCACAATGCCGTTTATCCTTGAGAAACTCTTCAAAGAGTGCGGCAAAGATATTCGTCAATACCTATGCTGGAGGGAATTGGACCCTCTCTGCAGGTATTTTTATAAAGATGGCGTGCAGTTCGATAACTATTCAGACCGTGGCAAAACGGCTGAAGAGATCGAATCGTTTGCCCCCGAAGATGCACTGGCTTACAGTAATTTCCTCGACTATTCCGAAGAGCTGTATGACCGGACAGCAGGTCCGTTTCTGTTTAACCCTCTTTACAATTTTTCCGACCTTAAACACCTGAAACTGTCTGATTTTCTCAAGATTGATGCCTTCTCAACGGTATCCGAAAAGGTTGACAGTACATTTCAATCGCCATACCTGCGTCAGTTTTTCAAACGATTTACAACCTACAACGGATCATCCCCCTACCAGGCACCGGCCACTTTAAATGTAATACCGCACGTTGAGCTAAACCAGGGCGGCTACTACGTGCTCGACGGCCTTTACCAGATTGCGCTTGCCCTGCAGGAGCTGGCTAACGAACTGGGTGTTTTTTTTCACTACAATACGCCGGTAGATTCTATAGCCGTGGAAAATGGCCGGGTTTCCGGGGTAAAAACAGCCGATGGTTCGTTTACACCCTGCGATCTTCTTTTTGCCAATTCCGACGCATCCGATACCATCTTAAATCTTATTCCTGAACATACTATTCCGGCCAGCAAAAAAAAGAAGCATAAAACCATTGAACCATCTTGTTCAGGCTTTGTGATGCTGCTGGGCTGCCGTGATCAGTGGGATCAGCTGAAACACCACAATATCTTTTTCTCGGCTGATTACCGCCGTGAGTTCGGCGACATTTTTGAAAGGCAACAAATGCCCGAAGATCCAACCATCTATGTTGCTAATACATCCTACACCGATCCAACACACGCGCCTGTAAATTCATCGAACCTGTTTATATTGGTCAACGCACCATACGTAACAGAAAGCCAGGACTGGAAAACCATTCGCACTTCGTACAGTGATTTTCTTATCAATGAACTTGAAGAGCGGGGGCTTAATGGCCTGCGTAAATCAATCGAGTATAGCGAGTTGATTACGCCGGATCAATTTTTGAGCCGGTACGGATCAAACAAAGGCAGCATTTACGGGACATCATCCAACAGCCGTTTTGCTGCATTTTTGAGGCCCCGGAATAAGATGCGTGGTTTTCGTAATCTCTATCTTGTGGGAGGGTCAACCCATCCCGGCGGCGGAATACCCCTTGTGATTCAGTCTGCGTTTAACGCCATGGAGCTTTTGGAAAGAGAGTAGGCCATACAGGAGTTGTTATTGGTTATCGGTTAGACCTGACAGCCTGAGTTC
>CAZKIZ010000164.1:0-7141 GCA_964552935.1 uncultured Rhodohalobacter sp.
GGCCTCGCTGGGTCAGATTTCCCGTGCGTTGTATGAGGTAGGTGGTCAGTATCGGAGAAATATGTGATTTAGTTGATTGGGAAATTAGCGAATAAGTGAATTGGGGTTGAATCGACATGGTATTTCTCGGCCTCAAAACTATGAATATTTGTAGTCTGTTTCGTTCAAGTCCTTATACACCATATGGAAACCGTCAGAAATACCATGTCTTTTGAGATTCAGGTCTTTTTAGGGTGACCTGCGGACACAGGAAAATCCAGAGTGTTAGTCATTCATTAACAGCAGAGGGGAGAAGGAGCATATTGAACGCGGTACGGATGACTTGAGTGAGCGCGAGATTGTATGTTATCCATATTGATTCACAAGCACTGTAAATAAGCGAAATGGACAATTTTGTTTAAAGTTACTATACTGACTCAATGACTAAATAAAACTGACTGGCAATATCCTGTTGGCTGGCGGGAGTGAATCACTGTGATGTTGGGGTAAATTAAGTATTGTCCCAGGAATCTCGTAGTTGATTTTTTCTTCAACTGATCTGTCTGATGGTGCTTAACTTTCCGAACATTCTACATTCACTCACTGATGACCAGGATACTAACCATTTCTATACTTATCTCCGTGCTTTCAATTCCTTTATACGGTCAGGACTTCTACCTGGATGATAACGGGGTAACTGTAAAATGTGAAAACGCAGAAATTGGGGATACCGGAACCGTATCCGGTGTTACATACACCAAACGAACAAGAAATCAGATTACAACAAATAATGCCGCTACAACATGTACAAGCGGAATTACGGATATGAGCTTTATGTTTAGCGCTTCCAGTTTCAATCAGGATATCGGAAGTTGGGACGTCTCTGCTGTCACCGATATGCGACACATGTTTAGCGGTTCTAGTTTCAACCAGGATATTGGAAGTTGGAATGTCTCATCTGCTACTAATATGGTTAGTATGTTTAGTGGCGTAGATATGAACTTTAACTTTAGAGGTTCCAGTTTCAATCAGGATATCAGCGACTGGGATGTCTCGGCTGTCACTGATATGTTTGCGATGTTTTGGAATGCAAGCAGCTTTAACCAGAACTTAACCAATTGGTGTGTAGAAAATATATCTTCAGAGCCAAGAGACTTTTCTGTAAATAGTCCATTATCGGAGGAAAACAAACCCATTTGGGGGACATGTCCTGGCAAGCCATCTAATGAGAACTTTTATCTTGCTGAAAACGGAGTAACCATTATGTGCCCAGAAGCCTCATTAGGTGAAAACGGTGAAATAAACGGCATCACTTATACGAAACGTACCGCCAGCCAGATTAGAGCAAATAACGCCGCTACAACATGTACAAGTGGAATTACAGATTTTAGGACGAAATTTTCGGGTTTAAATTTCAATCAGGATATTGGAAGCTGGGATGTGTCATCAGTTACAGATATGTCTTCAATGTTTACCCGCAGCGATTTTAACCAGGATATCAGTTATTGGGATGTGTCGGCTGTAACGAATATGAGAGAAATGTTTGCCGAATCAAATTTCAATCAGGATATTGGCAATTGGGACGTTTCTTCTGTCACTAATATGAGTACTATGTTTAGAGAAACTAATTTCAATCAGGATGTTAGCAAATGGGATGTCTCGTCGGTCACAAATATGGGAAGAATGTTTGGAAGATCTAATTTTAATCAGGATATCGGCAGTTGGGATGTATCGAATGTCACCATTTTTAATTCGATGTTTTCGCAGGCAAGTAATTTTAACCAGAACTTAACCAATTGGTGTGTAGAAAATATATCTTCAGATCCGCCAGGCTTTTCTATTGAAAGTGCTTTGACAGAGGAAAACGAACCCTACTGGGGGATGCCCTGTCCTGAATTGGATGAATTGCCAACACAGTTTACTTTAAAACAAAACTATCCCAACCCGTTTAATCCCGAAACGGTTATCGGTTTTGAGCTTCTGGATAACAGCAAGGTTTTGCTTGAGGTTTTTGACATGAATGGCCGGAAATTAGCTACACTTTTAAACGGATCGATGAACGAAGGGACATATGAAGTGCCATTCAATGCCTCCAGACTATCCAGTGGCATGTATGTTTACCGCCTGCAGGCCGGGACGTTTGTTGAGGCAAGGAAGATGCTTTTTATTAAATAGCAGTTGTTATTCAACTGGAACTCAAATAATGTTTCAAATTTGTGCTGAATAAATTAGCGTAACTCTGTAATAGGGTTGGTACTATTCTCCATAATATTCAGATCCTTAGTTTTTCAAAGTCCGGTCATTTTGATTTTTAAACTTGTTTTGCAATTTCCCGGCATCTTCCCAAGATGCAATTCTAAGGTTTGCTGTTTTTGAAATATTTCATAGGTGAAATCATCATTGATAAGACATTAGTCACTCGAACAACTTTTTCTCGAGAAATCCCATGTCTCTTTCTTTATCGATCCTTAAATCTCCTATCCGATGCATCAGTAGCAGGTGAGGCTCAAGGGGAGATCCAAGTGTATCGCATGGCGTGTGATATTCCGGTACACAGGAAGATCACAACATCTTTTTTATACATTGCGGATCTATATTTCCGTTCAATCCAAACCGGCCATCTTTCCGATAATACTATATTATCGGACAATAACTAAAAAAACATAGAATTTATCAGACAGCGATTCGGCCTTCATTTGCGGTAGAAGGGAAGAAGAAGTATTATAATCGCACCATTGATCACGAGACTGAGCGTGGAATTACATGTTATACAGCAATTCAGATCAATTACTGAATAATGAGACCTGTATAGAGAAAACCACTACTTTTTCTTAAATTTTGTTGAATAAATCAAATTCCAAATAAATGAAAGTATCAGATCTTAAAACAAGTAAGCTTAAGCAAGCCTGTAAGGATTTCCAGGTTAAGGAGCTCTATGTTTTCGGCTCTGTAGTTTCCGGGGAGTTTTCTCAAGATAGTGATCTGGATTTTTTAGTGGAATTCAACAGATCGGGTTTTGAAGGTGCATTTGACCAGTATATGGGATTTAAAAAGAGACTCGAGAAAATTTACAAGAGGCCGGTTGATTTAATTCACCTTAAAAAATTCCGTAATCCTCTGTTTGAAGAAGAAGTAGAAAAATCTAAAACACTTCTTTATGCCGCATAGTGCCAAAAAATTATTGCTTGATATTAGCCTGGCCTGCCAGGAGATTATGGAATTTACCGAGGGAAAATCCTATGAAGACTTTCAAGAAGATCGTTTGCTGCAACTTGCCATTGAACGAGAGTTCGAAATAATCGGCGAGGCATTATCTCGGTTGGAAAAGGTGGACCCAGAAACACTGGCTGACAAAATTCCTGAATATCGAAAGATTATCGATTTTAGAAATATACTGGCACACGGTTATGATATTATAGATGTTGCTGCCATGTGGGATTTTGTACAAAACAGGGTTCCTGAATTGTTAAAGAAGGTTCAGGATTATTAGAAAAGTTACCAGCTAAATTCCTTGTTGCCGTATAAGTGTTTCCTGCTGACCGGTTCAGGTTTATTGCTGAACTTTATAGTTGGTAGGCCGGCAACAGAAACACCAGGCCTTTAGGGTGCTTTTATTATCTCAAAGGCACTTTATCAAATGAATTGCTTTCTTACTCGTTTTTAAAGAAATTGAATACTAAGAATCTTAGTCGAGCTATTATGAAAGACACACTTAACAAAGAGATCGAGAAACTAAATAAGAGTGAAAAACTGCTTTTGGTAGAATCTCTGTGGGATTCCATCGCTTCCGAACCCGAGGATGTTCCATTACCAGAACATCATAAAGCCATTTTAGATGAACGTCTAAAAACTCTTGATGAAGATACGGAGAAGGGAGAGCCCTGGAGCGAATTCAGAAAAAACTATTTATAAGATATCGTGGGCAAACTATTCATAATTACCCCACAAGCTCAACGTGATTTTGATAAAACGTATTGGTGGTATGAAGAACAATATCAGGGCTTAGGTAATGACTTTGCACGTTGTGTTGATGCAAAAATAGCAGAGATTCAACGTAACCCAGAGCAATTTCAAATAATTTATAAAAATAGTGTTCGTAGAGCATTGGTAAACAGATTCCCATATTCAGTTTTTTTCGTAGACAAAACAAAAGTACTCAGCATATTTGCCATTCAACGACAATGTAGAAATCCAGATTTATGGAGATCTCGGGTTTGAAGAACCAGCACCCTAACAAGGAAAATCAAGCGGACGCGTTTGCGTTACGGGCATTGGAAAATTGGTTGCCCCGCAGCAGAAACACCAAACCGTTATAATGCTCTCCTACTCCTGTATTCAAGCACAAATTTTGATATATTTAGAGTATAAAATCAGCTGCTAATAAGAAGAATATCGACACCATTTCCCGCGAAGCTATGAAGTCACAAAGAGCTTCATTTCGTATTGAAGGGATGAATATATCAAAGAAGAGAGCTGAACAAATTCGACGAGAAGTGGTCCGGGAGTTTCAAAACGGTTCTACTTCTTCAAACTCCTGAATAGACTGGTCATCTGTTCATAGTTTTTATCTGGTGCTGCCTGAACCACTGCAATATATTCCGGCATACTTTTCTCGGTAATCACTTCATATGGATTGCAACTCCTCAGAAACTTCAGGCGTTTATTTTACTCAATGCATTTCTTAAGATTATTTGAGTATTTTTTCCAATATGTATGAGCTCAATATTTTCCAGCTTCTTTTTCTGATCGGTCTTGGGAATGCGATCATTCTTCTATTTTCCTATACCCAAATCGACAGCAGATATAGGAGGTCTGCTTTATTCCTCGGTTTTTTTATCGTCGGCTACTTGTTGTATCAGGCTAACTTTACGATAATCCCGGATATACAGCGGCACATCAGCTTTGTGATACCCGGTTTCCCGGTACTGTTATTTTTGCCTGCTCTGTTCCTCTATTTTGTGGAATCAACGCTTGATCCCAATTTTAAGCTCAAAGGGAAAAACCTGATTTTTCTTGTTCCGGGGATAATTGATGTTTTTCAGCATTTAGTTTTCTGGATCTACGTGCTTAACAATCCCGCAGGACCGGTTCATGATTTTATAACCGGACGGGGACGGCATTTTACGGTTGAAGGTTTTGGTATACTTTTCAGTCTTTTATGCCTGTATTTCGTACTCAGGAGAATCTTTAACCCTGATTTAAAGAGAACACCCGCATACTATTTTTATCGCTTTGTTATTGCAGGGATGCTGATCATACTGCTGCATTGGATGGTCATGTTTTTTGCCTACCTCCTCGCTCCGGGATCCTACAATAGTGCAATCCAGTACTATCTATGGCTTTTTGATATGTGTTTTCTTCTCTTTGCTGGTTATAAGCTGCTCATTTCTCCCAAACTGTTAAAATCCGGTACCGGTGGATTTGCACTGCCTGATGAGGATACCATCGAGCAGATTTCAAACCAACTCCTGAAGATTCTTTCTGAGAAAAAGCTCTATTTAAATTCAAACCTGACCCGCAGAGAGCTGGCTGAAGAGCTCAATGTGAATGAGGTTTTCATCTCTTCCTTACTCAAAGAGGGACTGCAAACAAGTTTCTACGAACTTATCAACAAGCACAGGGTTGAAGAGGCCATCCGCATGATTAGAAATGGGAATCTGAATCACATAACGGTTGATGCTCTTGCAAAAGAAGCCGGTTTTAATTCTAAATCTACATTTAATAAAGCCTTCAAGCAGCATACGGGTACCACTCCAACCAGATATCGCGATCGCTTGTAGAAGCCAATGTATTTACCGTAAAGACCTTATGTAAGTGAACCCTCAAATTGTACATTTAAATTTAAACAAACGTAGTACAGTATTTTAAGTCACTGGGTATAGATACTTTTTAGTGATTTTGAACAACAACCCTTAGGATTCTTTTCAATGACACTATTTGTACTCTTTACGCTGCTACTGATTCAGACTTCGGCTCCAGATTCGGAAACTCATATACCCCGACTTAGTGAAGCGGTCATTGCTGAACAGACAACTTATTTTGATATCCGGGATAACAGGTTTGATGGTGCTGATACGCTTTTAGCTGTGCTGGAGCAGGCCCATTTTGTTGCGCTCGGAGAACTTCACAACAGGGTGCGGCTTGGTGAACTCACTGAAACTTTCTTACACGTTCTGGAACCTCACGGCTTTAGTCACTTTGCGGTTGAAACGGGGCCTTATTCCGCTCGTAAGCTGCAGGATCTTGCCCGAAACGATAAATCGTCGGTTTCTGCATTTTATGCACAGTATTCTTCCCGGCTGTTTGATTTTGAACCCATCCCTTTTTTTAAAGGCAAAAGCGATCTGCCATTTCTTTTTGCAGCCGATTCCCTGGGCTTTGAACTATGGGGCCTGGACCAGGAATACTACTTTTCCTACACTTATCTGATTGACGAACTCGCCCTTCTTTCCGGTGAATCACTCACAGATGAACAAAAAAATCTCCGAAGAAAACTTACCCGAAGAATGTACTGGCTGAACCGGCGGAACCAGGTTACAGAAACGATAAGCAGTGGATTTGAGCTGAGCTGCCGCTTGCAGAATGATGAACAGCTACTGGCATATCTGAATAGTTTTGATGATGCGGTGGATCCGGATATTCGTCAGATTCTGGACGCTTTCCATACCACGCTGGAAATCTACTGCCTTACCGAACAAGGGAAAGCAAGTTCTCCGGTTCGTATCAGCTATTTCAGGGAAAATTTCGACCGAAATTATGAGATAGCGCTTGCGGAAAACCCTGAACCCAAAGTATTCCTCAAGATGGGCTCTTCTCATATGGGGCGGCAGCGAAGTCCGCTCAATTTGTATGATATTGGAAACCATATTTATCAGCTGGCGGAAGCGAAAGGCCAAAAATCGGTACACATCTACTATCTGAATCGATATATTGATGGTGAAGACATGAAAGGTCGCAGGGGATGGGAAGGCTCAGAGCGTTTCATCAGCATGGGTGAACGAAAGAAATGGGCACTCATTGATCTGCGTTCTCTCAGGGAACAGCTATCGAACGGAAGCCTCAGTGGAACTGATTTCGAAGTGAGCACAATCATGAATTATGATTTCATCATAGTAGCTCCGGAAGATGATTGGGTGCGGAGACATTGGTAATCAGTGAAAAA
>CAZKIZ010000165.1:0-7115 GCA_964552935.1 uncultured Rhodohalobacter sp.
ATATTTATTTCATCGATTCACAAGAGTGATTATAACCGCCGGCAATAGGAGTAATCACTAAAGTCAATTGGCTGGTTTTGAATGAATTAGAGATATTCATTCAGCGGTGAGAAAGACTTTAAAGAAGCCCTAAAATTGCTTATCTTTATTCATTCCAAATAAGGATAAGGACAAAATGGCTGTCCGGTTGTGAACGAGTATGCATAACCGCGTGTTCTCACAAAAGAAGATTAAAACCACTGAATTTCAAAATTGGACCGATATGAGTGAGACAAAAGAATTAGAATCGATGATTGGCGAAGAGTACAAATATGGATTCTCCACCGATGTCGAATATGATGATTTTCCAAAGGGACTGAATGAAGATATTGTCCGGAAAATCTCTGAGATCAAAGAAGAACCGGAGTGGATGACTGAGTTCCGGCTGAAGTCGTTCAGAGCGTGGAAAGAGATGGAAGAACCGGAATGGTTCAATGCCACCTACAATAGTCCAAAGTTTGATGAGATTCAGTACTATTCATCACCCAAAGACCGGCCGAAAGTTGATAGTCTTGACGATATCGATCCCAAAATTAAAGAGACTTACGACAAGCTTGGTATTCCGCTTGATGAACAGAAAATGCTCTCCGGTGTAGCCGTTGATGCTGTGTTCGACAGCGTATCGATTTTTACCACGTTTAAGGAAAAACTGGCTGAAGCCGGCGTAATTTTCTGCTCGATTTCTGAAGCGGTCAAAAAATATCCCGAGCTTGTAAAGAAGTACATGGGCTCAGTTGTTCCGGCGAGAGATAATTTCTATGCAGCACTGAACTCCGCCGTGTTTTCAGACGGGTCGTTTTGCTACGTGCCGAAAGATACGATTTGCCCGATGGAGCTTTCTACCTATTTCCGGATCAACAATATGGATTCGGGTCAGTTTGAGCGTACACTGATCATCGCAGAAGATAACAGCCACGTAAGTTACCTCGAAGGGTGTACCGCTCCGATGTACGATAAGAATCAGCTTCACGCTGCAGTTGTTGAACTGGTTGCAATGGAGAATGCCGAAATCAAATACTCCACCATTCAAAACTGGTATTCCGGTAACGAAGAGGGAGTAGGCGGCATCTACAACTTTGTAACAAAACGCGGGATCTGCAAAGGAGATAATTCAAAAATTTCCTGGACACAGCTTGAGACCGGCTCAGCCGTTACGCTGAAGTACCCGAGTGTAATTATGAAAGGGGACAATTCAGTGGGTGAATTTTTCTCCGTTGCCGTTACCAACAAGCGGCAGCAGGCCGATACCGGAACGAAGATGATTCACATTGGTAAAAACACCAAAAGCACAATCATTTCTAAAGGGATATCTGCCGGCAACTCAAACAACAGCTACCGGGGTGCCGTGAAAATCAGCAAGAAAGCTGAGAACGCACGCAATTACTCGCAGTGCGACTCGATGCTGATAGGTCAGACCTGTGGTGCTCACACGTTTCCTTACATAGAATCAGCAAACCCAACCGGGAAAATTGAACACGAGGCTACAACCTCCCGGGTAGGGGAAGACCAAATTTTCTACCTGCAGCAGCGGGGACTAAGCGAAGACGACGCAATCTCTCTGATTGTGAACGGATTCTGCAAAGAAGTGCTCAAAGAGCTTCCAATGGAGTTTGCTGTTGAAGCGAATAAACTACTTGGCATTAAGCTTGAAGGTAGTGTTGGGTAAAGTATTGTGCTTAAATTATTCGGGCTAATATGCCTGAATCAAGAACACCCCACCCTCCCGGAAAAACACCGGGAGTACTCCCCTCAAGGGGAGAGTAATTTCAATATCAAATAAAACAAAAAAAGAATACTGTGTTAGAAATTAAAGATTTACATGTGATAGTTGAGGGTGAAGGGACTGAGATCCTGAAAGGAGTGAACCTCAAAATTGGAAAAGGCGAAATTCACGCCATTATGGGACCCAACGGAAGCGGAAAAAGTACGCTTTCCAAAGTTGTGGCAGGTCACCCGGAATATGAGGTAACCAAAGGTGATATCCTTTACAATGGTGAGAGTATCCTGGAGCTGGACCCCGATGAGCGGGCACACGCAGGTATTTTCCTGGCGTTCCAGTATCCCGTAGATGTTCCCGGAGTAACCAACAATACGCTGCTTCGTGAGTCATACAACACCATCGCTGCATCACGCGGCAGAGAAGAGCTCGATCCGCTTGAATTTGAAGATTATATCAAAGAGAAGCTTGAGCTTGTTGAAATGAACCCTGAATTCTTGGGCAGAAGCGTAAATGCCGGATTTTCAGGCGGCGAGAAGAAGAGAAATGAAATCTTCCAGATGGCTGTGCTGCAGCCGCAGTTGTCGTTTTTAGATGAAACTGATTCAGGACTTGATATCGATGCACTGCAGATAGTTGCAGGAGCAATCAATCAGCTTCACGGCACTGAGGACTCAATTGTGCTGGTGACTCACTATCAGCGGCTGCTTAACTACATTGAACCTGATTTTGTACATGTGATGATTGGCGGAAAAGTTGCCAAATCTGGTGATAAAGAGCTTGCTCATAAACTTGAAGCACAAGGTTATGACTGGTTGAATGCATATGCAACTGTAAATGGAGAGGGAAAATAATGGCACATCCTACACAGGCTGAACCATCATTCTTGCACAAACTGGCAAAACACGCGCCGGATGTTGAAAGTGCGTTTATGAAGAAAATACGAGAGCAAAGCCTCTTAAAACTAAATGAGGCTCCATTTCCTACCCGGAAAATGGAGGACTGGCAGTTTACCGATTTGAAACCGCTCACCAGGACAGATTTTGTTACGTTTGGTGAGGCAGGAATCCGACCGGCGATTGATGTTGAGAAGTATTTTATACCGGAATCAGACCGCAGCCGTCTCGTATTCATCAATGGTGAATACCAGGAGAAATACTCCTCCATAGGCGGACTTGGAAACGGTGTAACGGTTGGAAATCTTTCCGATCATCTGGACGACAAGCCGGTTCAGGAATATCTGAATAAGCTGGTGGATTATGAAAATGATCCGTTTACGGAGTACAACGGCTTGATGTTTACCGACGGAGTCTACATTCACCTCGAGAAAGGGGCGAAAGCGGAAGCACCGATTCACGTTCTGAATCTGTATACAGACTCCGAAAAGCCATTTGTAGCCACACCAAGAATGCTGGTTGTATCTGAGGAGAAATCAGACGTTACGATCGTAGAAGACCACATCGGTCTGTCGGATAACAACTATCTGACAATTCCGGTTTGTGAGATTAAGGTGAAGGAAGGAGCACATATCCATCACGCCAGGATTCAGCGCGACAGCCTGAACGCCTCGCACGTAGCGCGGCCGATTGCCTACGTGGCGAAAGACTCAGAATATCACTCCTATACTATTACGCTCGGCGCAAAGTTCACGCGAAACGAGCCGAAAGTAATCCAGGAAGATGAAGAAGTCGATTTCACTCTTGATGGACTTGTTCTGATCGACGGAGAGCAGATCGCCGATACGCACTCTACGATGGACCATAAATTCTCGCATGCCGAGAGCCATCAGCTGCATAAAGTAGTTGTGAACGGCAACGCTCACAGCATCTTTAACGGGAAAATCTTTGTCCGTAAAGACGCTCAGAAAATTGATTCATTCCAGGAAAACAGGAATCTGTTGCTATCGCGCGATGGATTGGTAAACACTAAACCACAGCTCGAAATATTTGCTGACGATGTTCTCTGTTCACACGGAGCTACCATTGGTCAGCTCGATCCTGAAGAGGTGTTTTATCTCCAGAGCCGGGGAATGACTGAGCAGAAAGCGAAAGAGGTGCTGACCTACGCGTTTGCTCTTGAAACAATTGAGAATATCAAAGTGGACTCTGTTCACAAACTTTTGATCGATGAAGTTTATCGATATACCAAAGCCAATAATGTTGCTAAAGTAACTGCATGAACGAAGTAACTGCCTCCATATCAGGTACCGTCGATTTTGATAAGATCCGTAAAGATTTTACGGTTCTGTCACAGAAAGTGAACGGGCACCCGCTCGTTTATCTCGACAATGGAGCATCCAGCCAGATGCCGGCCCAGGTTGCCGACCGGCTGGATCACTACCATAGATATGAGCACTCGAACGTTCACAGAGGAATTCATACGCTGAGCCAGCGGGCAACAGACGCTTACGAGGAGGCACGGCCGAAAATACGGAAGTTCATAAATGCACGCCTTTCTGACGAGATCATATACACGACAGGTACCACTGATTCAATCAACCTGGTGGCCAGCAGTTACGGATCGCAAAATTTCAAAAAGGGTGATGAGATTATCCTTACCCAAATGGAGCATCACGCCAATATTGTACCGTGGCAGATGATTGCTGAAAAAACCGGTGCCGTCATCAAAGTGATTCCCGTTACCGACAGCGGAGACCTTGATATGGAGGCGTATAAAAAACTCCTCTCTGACAAGACTAAAATGGTGTCGGTCATCCACGTATCAAATGCGCTGGGTACCGTAAATCCGGTTGAAGAGATTACCGCGCTGGCTCACGAGCACGGGGCAGCCGTGCTTATTGATGGTGCACAGTCAGCTCCTCACAAAAGAGTTGATGTGCAGCAGATCGACTGCGATTTTTACGTGTTTTCGGCTCACAAGATGTGCGGGCCAACCGGTTTCGGGATTCTATACGGAAAAAAAGAGTATCTCGATGAGATGCCCCCGTACCGCGGTGGCGGAGACATGATTGACAAAGTCAGTTTTGAGGAGACAACATACAACGTGGCTCCCTTTAAATTTGAGGCCGGAACACCTCCCATTGCAGGGGGCGTAGGCCTGAGTGCCGCTGTTGACTATCTCAATTCAATTGGGATGGATAAAATTGAGCAGCGGGAAGAGGAGCTCGTCCATTATCTCGTCGACAGGCTTATTTCAATTGAAGGCCTGCGTTTAATTGGTGAATCGGAAAATCGTGCATCGGTTGCATCATTTGTATTTGATGAGATACACGCATCAGATATGGGGACCCTGCTGGATAAGCGTGGCATTGCGGTCAGAACCGGCCATCACTGCGCCCAGCCAATCCTTCGCCGGTTTAACGTGCCTGCAACAACACGGGCATCACTGTCGTTTTACAATAACAAGGATGATGTTGACCGCCTTGTTGACGGAATTCATTATGTAAAGACATTCTTTGAATAAGATTTTTCATCTACCGAACAGTATTTAATTTAGAAACACCAGAATTATGCCGAAGATTAAAGAAATAGAACGAACTCCCAATCCGGACGCTATGCGTTTTGTTCTGGGGGAACCGCTAACGAACGGTGTTACAAGGTCATTTGAAAACAGCGGCGAAGCTGAGCATGATGATCTGGCAAGTGCACTGTTTAGCATCGATCACGTCATCAACGTATACTATGTTGATAAATATGTGACGGTCACGCAGGATGGAAAAGAAGTATGGTCTGACCTGCTCCGCAAACTGGCGCCGCCGATTCGGGAGGCTACACCACAGATGAATCTGGAGGAAGATGCAGAGGTCCACGCAACCAAGGAGGTTCTTGAAACAGATGACCCCCGGCTGCAGCAAATCAACCAGATGCTCGATGAGCAAGTGCGACCGTATCTATTGGCTGATGGTGGTGGCCTTAAAGTCCTTGGGCTTGATGGGAATCGCCTTAAAGTTCACTACCAGGGCGCATGCGGAACATGTCCAACAGCGAGCTCCGGGACGCTCTATGCTATTGAAAGCATGGTGAAACGAATTGATCCCGAACTTCAGGTAATTTCTGTATAGGAGAACTTATGTCGATTTCAATCACAGAACGCGCTGCACGCCGGATCGAAGAGATCCGTCGCAATAACAACCATCCGGGTGATACGCCACTGCGTGTGTCCGTGGTGAGCGGCGGCTGTTCCGGTCTGACCTACGACCTCGATTTTGACGCTGAAAACGGCGAAAAAGAAGGGGATAAGATTTTCGAAGATGGCGACGTTAAGTTGATCGTTGACATGAAGAGTTTCCTTTATCTTGCCGGTACAAGGCTCGACTACACAGATGGCCTGGAAGGGCAGGGGTTCCATTTCTACAACCCCAACGCCGTCCGCACCTGCTCATGCGGAGAATCGTTTTCGTTATGAGTATTGAGTATCGAGTACTGAGTATTGAGACAAGCTGGATTGATAAGAATTTTACTCAAATATAGAATAATACGCTCTACAGACAATAAATCGACACTCATCACTCAAAATTCGCTTCTCACAACTATAATCAATGTCCGAAATAGTTAATAAAGTCAAGCAGTCTAAACTCGAAACCGTGGATCTTGAAAAGTTTGCGGAAGGAATCGTTATCAAGGAGCTGGATTTAAAAGATTTCCTTTTCCATGAGATGATTCTGAAGGAGAAAGATTTCAGAGAGTATATGGACCAGCATGACTGGTCAATGTACGACGGTTCTTATCTAACTGTCTACTGCTCTACGGACGCCATCATCCCAAAATGGGCCTATATGCTTGTTGTTCAGCACGCGCAGGATCATGCCCGTAATGTCTACTTTGGGAGCCGTGAGGAAGCTCTGAAGCAGCTATTCAGAGAAAAGCTGGATCTTGTGGAGTGGGAAAAGTACGATGGCCGTTTTGTTCTGCTGAAAGGGTGCAGCAAGATGGATGTACCGCCGGATGTCTATATGTACGCCACAAAGAAACTGCTTCCGCACGTACAAAAATTGATGTATGGCGAAGCGTGTTCTAATGTACCCGTCTATAAGAAACCTAGGAAGTGAAGCGGGGAGCAAGGTATAAGCTTTCTGTTACACAGTCACAAAACCAATTGATCTAGATTTAAGGCCGAAAAGGTATCGGTTTTATTGAATCACTGATTTTCCTTTTCCCTAATTGCCTGATAGATCTGCTTCGCGTACGGCTTTGCTTCCTCTCTTGTGATCTGTAATTAAATGCCTGGTTAAGTACATCTTTTGTCAGAGTCGTAACTTTGCCAACTGAGTTGTGTCTGTTCGTGTGAAACAGAATATCTGTAGCCTCAACTTCGTAGTTATTCAGGCCTGGGATGTTTTTTGAACGATCTCCAAGAGGATTCCAGCTTGTTAGAATTTTCTGGACGATTTTTATTCGCT
>CAZKIZ010000166.1:0-7114 GCA_964552935.1 uncultured Rhodohalobacter sp.
ATCGACCATTATTTGTGAATAATGCAGGCTAAATTGTTGATCTTAAAATTTACTTAATGCTTATCAAACCGCTATTTTGAATAAGAAATAATATTTAACAGCGTCTGATTCCTCAATATGACTAAACCTAAAGGTACCTTGATTGCAATTGGCGGCAATGAGAAAAAAAACTTCGCCAATTTAGATGAGAGATTTCAATCGGACTTTGGGGAGGGAGTTATTCTTCACGACTTCAATGAGCTTGCCGGAGGCACGCAAAGTCGTATTGAAGTCATTACAAGTGCTTCAGCAATTCCCGAAGAAGTAGGAAATAAATACAGGGATACCTTTAGAAAACTGGGAGTTAAAAATGTAGGCATCCTGGATATTCGCGATCGAAAAATGGCAAACAGTCCTGAAACTCTGAAATTGATCGAAGAGGCCGACGCTGTACTGTTTTCAGGAGGCGATCAAAGCAAAATTAGTAAAGTGTTTAAAGATACCAAGTCGCATGAACTGCTGCGCCACCGCTATTTAAATGAAAAGTTTGTTATAGCGGGTACCAGTGCAGGAGCAATGGTTATGTCTGATGAGATGATTGCCGGCGGCAGAAACGGAAATGTTCTGAAAAGAAACGACCTTAAAATGGGAAAAGGCCTCGGGTTGTTGAGCGAGGCGATTATTGACAGCCATTTTATTCGACGTGCCCGTTTTGGGCGTCTCGCTGAAGCCGTTGCGGTTCACCCGGAAAAACTGGGGATTGGCCTTGGTGAAGATACCGGCATCATTATAACAGAAGGAAATGTGTGCGAGATCATCGGTTCCGGCATGGTTATTTTCTTTGATGGGGGAGGGCTGGAGTATAATCAGTCTCAGAACCTGAAAAAACATATACCCATCTCCCTTTCGAATTTATGCGTTCATGTACTTGCTCCAAAAGACAAATATTATATTCGGGAAAAGAGAGTTGAGATACATTACAACCCGAAAAATTACCGGCGAACACTTACGGCTGAAGTAGATTAACTGTACCCGGATCACAGAATTTGAGTCACGGTCTGATGGTTATTCTTCCATCCCCGGTACATACCTTCTGTATTGAACGGTAAGCAAATAGTACCCTTAGCATCAACTGAGATTAGTCCCCCCTCTCCGCCCATCTTTTTTAACTGTTTAAATACAGCGTCGTTGGCGGCTTGTTCAAGGCTCTTCCCTCCATATTCCATCTGGCATGAAACATCATAGGCCACTACACCGCGTATAAAATATTCTCCGTGCCCTGTGCATGAAACAGCACACGTTTTATTATTCGCATATGTGCCGGCACCAATCATGGGGCTGTCGCCAACCCGGCCCCATGCTTTATTTGTCATTCCCCCGGTTGAGGTTGCCGCTGCCAGGCTGCCTTCACTGTCGACCGCCACAGCACCTACCGTGCCGAACTTATGACCGCTATCACCAGAGTGATCCAGCTGCACCTCTCCGGTGCCTCGCAGGCTGACCCACTGATCGTGCCGAAGCTGTGTAAAGAAATAGGAATCGGGCAAAATCTCATACTCTTGCCTGCGGGCATATTCCATCGCTTCGCTGCCTGCCAGGAAAACAAAGGGGGTGTTCTTCATAATATCTGCAGCGAACAATACCGGGTTTTTTATCCCTTTAATTCCTGCAGCGGCGCCCGCTTCCAGACTTTTTCCATCCATAACGGCCGCATCCATCTCATGCCCACCCTTGGATGTAAATACAGACCCTTTTCCCGCATTAAAAAATTCGCAGTCTTCAAGTACAGTCACCGATTTTGTTACCGCATCAAGAGCTGTCCCTTTCTTCTTTAACAAACTAAATCCGGCCTCCAGCGCCTCCTGCAACGCATCCAGGTATCTTTTTTTGATTTTTGGATCCTCCACAGATGAGGCTATTGTTCCGGATCCCCCATGGACGGCTATTGCGGGAATATTCATATCGTTGAATCTTTTTTAAGGTTTTGAAGCTGAACTGTATTCATCGTCACGGACTGGCGCCTCCTCCGAATCCTCATTTATAACCAAATTGGTTGTGAAATCATAGAGGTGCGATTGAGTCTCGTAGAAATGCATCATATATCCCGCACTGTTGGGAAAGCAAATAATATCACCAATATAAGGCAAGTGTGGCAGAACTATTTTACGCTTTAGGATGATATCTTTTTCAAGACAGTATCCACCTGTAAAATAGACTGCGACCGGGATTGAGTCCCCCGCTGATTTCTGCATTGAAACGAGCACCGGGTCAAGTAAAAAATCTGCACTGGAACTCATGAGCTGGCTTCGGTTCATTTCCAGTCCAACCAGCCAGTCTCCTCTCTGATCTCTCTTCCTGTGGATAACTCTTGCCATGGTCACGCCTGTCTGATCCAGAAGCGATCGCCCCGGCTCCATCCTGAATTCGATATTTCGTTCGCGTAACATACGGGCCGGGGTTTCTCCATTTCCTGTTTTCTCCGATAAGACAGCATCCAGAAAATGATCTTTTGGCGTTTCATTGTAGTAGGGATAGACGCTTGGTGCTCCATGCAAGCTGCCGTCAATCATTTCATAACCAAGGCCGGTGTTTGCAAACGTAATCGGACTCCGCTCACCTCTGACCGCCCTTTTTAGTTCTGTCCAGAAGGTACTCCACTCCTTTTTATCCTTCAGATAATTCATCAGCAATCCGCCACCTATATCGATAAAAGTGGTTGCTATCCCGTATTTCTTCAGCATATCCGACAGATGAACGGTTTGTACAATTGCCTCAGCCCGCTCCGGTATGGAATAACCGTTCAGGTGAAAATGAAACCCGCTAAACTGCAGATTCTCAAATGCATTTCCCCGGCCCAGCTGGTGCGTGATGAACTCCGCAGCTCCATCGATATCAAAACCAAAACGGCTGTACAGTTTTTCCCCTTCATACAAAAACCCGCTGATGCGAATACCTACGCCGGCAACAATTCCGAGCTCCTCAGCGAGCCTGTTTACAAGCCGGCACTCATCATCATTATCCAGGATCATCAACACACCGTGCTGAAGTGCAAGCCGCACCAGCTTTTCATTTTTTACTGCCGCGGTCAGTACCAGCTTGTCGGTATCACATCCTAAATCCAGGCACTCTTTAAGCTCGCGGTAACTTGCAGTGTCCACTCCAAAGCCAAGCCTGTTCGCTTCCTTTACAAAAACCCGGCACTTGTTGGCTTTTCGGGCAAAAAATATCGTGGGCTCTAAGCCGTGACCGGCGAGTATCCGATCGTATCCCTCATAATTTTCTTCAAAGGGACCTGCATGATGGATATTTATCGGTGATCCATACTTCTGAAAAAGATCATCAATCAGCAGATGGTTATTAAACAGCCGGGTCATCCAGGGTGCAGTGACCGGCGACAGCCGCGGATAGTTCTCTTGATCAGGATCACTCTGCATAAACCTCCATTTCAAGCTTAGCGTACTCTTTACTGATATGTTCAGCCCAGCTATTTACAAAACTGTTCCTGCTTCTTGAAAGGGTGTCGTTATCAAAAGTAATGCCCTCAGTGGGTGTTCCCGTCACCGCAATGCCGGTATTCACACGTCCCTGTTTGTCAATAACATACCCTTCCGGAGTGATATTTACGGCTCCCGTTTGATACGTTTCCTGCACGGTTCTGTTTTCGAATATCGTAATCAACTCACTCTTAAGCAGATTTTGGAACAGTGAGCTGCCGTCTTTAGCCAGCGACATTTTTGGGATACGTGCATCCACAAGATATTGTAACGGGTGCAGGGTTCCATTCTCTGATTCAAGAATAAACGATCCCGTTTTTTCATCGAGTGACAGGCCGGGGCTCCTGGCGGCTCCAAAATTCAACAAGCCGAATTCGATTAACGCATACATTTTTTCAGCATTTTCAACCGGAGGCCCAAATGCTACGCGGTTCAGTTTTCCGCGAACGGATCGGTCAAAATATTTTTGTGAACCGGGAGTGAGACCGCCAAAAGAGTAGATCTCGCTAAACAGCGGCGCTGCTTTCCTCCAGACTGCAACAACGGCTGCATGCGGACTTTTCAATTCTCCTTTACCGGCTTCTTTTATATAAAAATCGTACTTCGACTGTATATAATGATGAAATGTTTGGTCACTAAAAAAGTGCTCCTCCTGTAGCGGATCTAAAAACGTTTCGGGATCAAAACGCTTCAGGTCCGGATATATCTTACGATATTCTACAAGGGAACGCTGAACCTCCTCAAAATCAGCAGAACCTGACAATCCCGCAGGGAAGCCCGATTCTTTCATCTCAATATCGTAGTACGCGTAGATCATGTCCTGTTTCAGCAGCGGCCATAGCTGCTGATTGAAATCCAGTTTTCCATCGGTTTGCATTTTTTTCAGCGCAGGTTTTGTAAAGAACTTCAGCCTGCTCTTCTCTCCCGGAACGGCTTTGCGCGGAAGCATCGGCAATCCGCTTCTGGAAAATGGACAAATAGCCTTCGGTTCATCTCCTGAAGGTATGTATATAAGTTTTTCGCTCTTCTCATCACGCTGAAACAATCCCCCTTTTCCCTCAGTAAGTGCCAATACCGCATCCACAAACGTGAGGCCAATTCCTTTAATCCCGACGCTGCATCCCGGCGGCAGATCTTTGAATTGAGTTTCAGCCGGGTAGATAAATGGAATGTACCCGGCCCCCTTATGTTTTCCGGCAAATGCCCGGCATCTTTGCTTCTCTTCCGTTTCCTCGGCTTTAGGATGGCCTGTTGCCAGCAGCACATGATCATAGTGATCTGCCCGGTGCTGCGTATGATCGCCACCTGTCTTGATGAACAGCGTGTACTTTCCTGATTCGTACTGAATGTCGGTTACTTCACCCATAATATAGCTGCCGGTCACTCTCTTCGGCAGTCTCGATGCGATTAACGTAAATCCATGCGTAAGGTACCGTCCAACCATTGCACGGGAAATATAATCATAGTCCGTTACGTGCAGGTTCTCGTTCTGGCAGACCCATTCGGTCAGTGAGAGAGTTTTGGAGACAACCGGTGGCGGCTTTTCTTTAGTCCACATATTAACATCTCCAACAGGATTATTAATAAGCAGCCAGGCAGGTTGTGTAATCCTGTAGTTATCCCCGGCCCCAAAAGATTCCGACCGGTTATAAATATGAATTTCGGTTCTGTCAGGCGGAGGATTAACTTTGAACCAGGCAGCAAGCCGTTCAAAACCGTAGATCCCTTTTGGGCCGCCTCCGATGATGGCAATTTTACGAATCGTCTCTTGCTCTTCCATTTCCCGCCTTAATGATCAAAGTTAAACTCAAGATCGTAATCATTTACCAAAACAGGCACAGCTTGTGGCTCTTTTAGTGGTCTCTGATCCATCGTGACGCACTCGTCAATTTTGTCAAAATGACTCTCAACCCATTGCTCATCATATATTGTATCAAGGTAGCGTTCACCGCTGTCCGCAAATATCAGCGCGCAGCTTGAGCCTTCCGGGATGACTGACTGCAGTTTTTCAGCGGCCATTACTACAGCACCGGCTGATCCTCCCGCCAAAATTCCTTCCCGCTGCAGCAGCCGCCGGCACCCGATAACACACTCTCTGTCGGACATATGAAGAACGTGGTCAATCATCTTTTCATCGAGTAAATCTGACTTTCTTCCTGCCCCGTGCCCCGGTATCAGCCGGTTACCTTGTGATGAGCCAAAAATCACGCTTCCAACCGCATCAACGGCCACAACTTTCGTTTCCAGGTTCTGTTCACGCAGGTACCTGGCACATCCCATAATTGTCCCGCACGTGCTTGTTGCTGAAAAGATATAGTCGGGTGGCTTCGGACAGCTGTCTACAATCTCCTTCATTGTCTCGTAATGAGCTGCCGGATTCAGGTCGTTGGCATACTGATTGGGCCAGTAGCTATCCGGGATAGAGTTCAGCAGCTGTCCGACACGCTTCAGCCTCTGATTCAGATAGTTCCCGTTTTCGTCAGGTACTGTAACCCGCTCGATCCGGGCTCCATACACGCGGAGCAGATCAACGGTTCGCCTGTTAATTTTCGGATCCGTCACCACAATAAGGTTGATGCCCAGGCAGCGGCAGATCTGGGCGAGGCCAATAGCCATGTTGCCTGAGCTTGATTCAATGATGGTACTGCCCTGTGTGATTTTCCCCTCTTCAAAGGCACTCAATACCATGAGCCTGGCCGTCCGGTCTTTGGTACTTCCGCCCGGATTAAACATTTCGAGTTTACCATAAAAAAGTGATGATGAATCCGGATATAGATTATTCAGCGCCACCAGGGGCGTCCTGCCAATCGTTGATAAAATTCCTTTGTCAGTTTTCATTGATGTAGATTGAATGTGCGACCTCTTCTCTCATTGACCTTAAGAGTTCTAAAGAATTACAGATTAGGTCAGAATTTAAATCGAATTCAGAAGTTGGCTTTTACTCCTCCCTCTGCATTCGAAACTGTCTATTTAAATAGATAGGCAAAAAAAGCCGAAGAAGAATTACACAAGGTCTGCCAACAATTACATGATTTACAGTTTAACGGGGGCTTTTATTCCTGTTGCTCTCATTTATGGATAAGGCTGAGATAAAACGGGCAGCAGCCCAATTACGAGCTATAGATTTTGCTGCGTGCAGAAAAGGAGCTTGGTGAATAATACGGTCTAGTTAATTAGTCCCGGCAGGGACGACCGAATATTGCCCCATGCGTAAGCTTGGGGTTGTCGAAAGAGTATAAATTTTATCAGTCCCGAATAGGGACGGTACACACGAGCGTTGTTGCTATATCAGACCCCATAATCCATTGATATCATTCTCAAATTTCAAACAAGAGCCGGAGCAGAGAATACAGTGTATAGGTTGTTTTCTGGGTACCGCGGGCCGTCCCTGCCGGGACTTTCCAGCTTTGGTGCCACTCAGAAAACCCCACAGTAAACTGTGGGGCTACATTCTGACGTCTCTTCGAGACTCGTTCCGTTACATTTCTTAAGCCTGCATATATATCCTGATGAATCCACGGTTTACATCCATCAACACCTTTTAACCTGGCACATTGTTTCTATGGAATCACCCAACTTGGGGCTGTTGGGTTGACTGCTCCTCATAACCCCGCATTGCCAGTCCCGGCAGGGACGTCCGA
>CAZKIZ010000167.1:0-7104 GCA_964552935.1 uncultured Rhodohalobacter sp.
CAGATAGAGCGGCGATGCCGTGATGAAACATGGTATTTCTTCGGCGATCTTCGCGAATCAATATTTTCAAGTCGAAAGGGTTTTTTATCCCCGCAAAGCAGGGTGTTTTCAGAAATACCATGTAAAGGTTCGGATTCGATGTCTAATCAAAAACATGGTATGTCTACCACCTTCCAATTGGTGATATGGACCATAAACCATTAATTGACAATGGTATATTTAGATATTTAACAGACATACCATGTTTAAGTTTGGGGCCTTAACCTACCCGACAGACGGCCAACTGCAGCCGTCAGCCGGGGCCCTCGTCTGCACGCTGTAGTGGCGGGCTGACGAGTTCATGTGTCTCCTCTACCCCATCAACGCAACCTTTACATCAAGGCCAAGTCATCATAATTCGTCGGACAAAAAAGGCAATCGTCCGACGAGATCATTTTTCTCAAAAAATTATAATGATACATATCTGAATCGAGCTACGCTTTAGAGATAATACCAAACTAAGTGGGCTTTTTGGGTCCTTTCACAATGGGTTGACAGATAACTGTAAGAGAATCAATCCTTTTTCGATTTTTATAACAATCAATAACTACACTATGAAGAAAAGAACTACCATCCTTGCGTCAATTTTTTTTCTAACTCTCTTCGCAACATCAGCTTTCGGACAAATTTCGGCCGACAGCAATATTACGGAGGATACCGTCTGGAGTGTTGCAGACAGCCCCGTAACCGTCACCGAAACCATTAGTGTAACTGAAGGGGCAACACTTAGTATTGAGCCCGGTGTAGTGGTTTTTATGGATAACGATGTCTCATTGCTGATTGAGGGAGGCCTCATTGCTGACGGAACCGAATCTGACCAAATCGTTTTCACATCCGAGGATGAAACGTCCGGATCATGGGGATCCATTGAGTTCCGAAACAACTCAAATGTGGGTTCTGTATTCGATTATGTTACGGTTGAGTACGGTGCGGGCACCAACCGTTCGGGGATGGTTTTCTACACAACCGGTTCTTTTCCTGTTGCGGTGAGCAACTCCGTTTTTCGAAACAGTGCTGTACACGGTATTAACCTAAGAGCGTCATCCGTTCCTATTTCGAACTCTGAATTTTACGATAACGCGGGATACGGAATTTTCGCTGACCTGAGCCTTAATTTTTCGGTTACTGAGAGCAATATCTATCAAAATACCCAGGGTGGTATTCGGGTTCCCCTGAATTCACAGGCGGTCATCACCGAATCATCTATCGAAAACAACGGCATCGGAATTTTAATCGAGAATAACGGCCGGCCGGAAATTACCAATTCCCAAATTACAGACAACAACACGGGAATTCGCATTCAGGAAGTGGGCTCATCACAACCACTCATTCGCGAAAATATTATTTCGGGAAATAGCGTCTGGGGAGTTGAAAGTCTTGGCGGAAACGTGCTGGACGCGCGATTTAATTTCTGGGGCAGCCCGCAGGGACCAACCGTGAATACAAATCCCACAGGGAACGGTGATGCAATCACCACAAATATCGACTACACACCCTGGAGAGATGGATCAGGGATGGATCTGCCGGTTGTTACGGTGGACTCCAATATTTCTGATGATACGACCTGGGAGAGCGGAAATGTGTACCTGGTAACCGTAAACCTGACTGTAGGATCCAATGCTGTTCTTACGATTGAACCTGGAACTATTGTGAAATTTGGATCAGGCCGTTCCATGACGGTAAACGGTTCTTTGACGGCCAACGGCACGGAAAGTAACATGATTGTATTTACATCAGACCGTGACGATTCAGCGGGTGGTGATTCCAACGATGACGGCGATGCCACCACTCCGGGACCTGGTAACTGGGGTAAAATCGTCATTGACAGCCCCGGTTCTGAAATTTCGCATTCCATCATTCGCTACGGTTCTGCAGGGGGAGGTAATGCGGGAGTATTAGATTTAGACGCGCCAGTATCGCTAAACGATATCTTTGTAACTAACAACTCCGGAAACGGAATCTACTCAGAAGTTCCTCAAAGCGGCTGGACCAACGTGAACACCATCAGCAACAGCTCCAGGGGGATTTTTATGAGAGAAGTAGCACTGCAGATGAGCGGAGGAGCGTCGAGCCTGAATGGCGGAACCGGGATCTACTTCTCATCAACAAGTAGTAATCAGGCTTCAATTCTCGACGATATTGAAGTGACCAATAATAGCAGTCACGGTATCCACGTCCAGGGGAGCTCAAACCGCAGCGGCAATCGAATTGGTGAATTGACCAACTCTGTAATAAGCGGAAACAGCACGGGCGTTTTACTTGAATACTCCGACTCAGGACCGCAGCTGTTTCAGAACAATGTGATTGAGGATAACTCATCGCACGGGATCACGCTGCATCACGGACTGAATACTGAAGATGTGATTTTCGAAGGAAATACAGTTTCAAACAACGGTCAGTCGGGAATACGGGCAAACAGCGCGCGCTTTATTGACAACTCATTTACCGGGAATCGTTTTGGAATCGGAACGTGGTACGATCTTGGCCTTACCTACACCGATGATGCCGACGTGGACAGCAATTCATTCAGCGATAACACATACGGCGGAATTGCGCTCTACTCTACAGGCCTGAATGGAACTCTCAGCGCCACAGTGCCGCAGGCTTTCGAAAACCCAACCTATATTCTGGCAACTGTGGGTACAGCAAACAGCAGTTCCGATACATTGATCATCGAACCGGGTGTAACCATTAAAACAGGACCGGGAGTGGTCAATAACAACACTTCTTTTAGAGTAGACGGAACTCTGATTGCTGAAGGAACTGAGGAAGATCCCATCGTTTTCACTTCACTTTTTGATGAGGAGTATGGTGACGATGTTGCGCCTGATGGCAACACCAATGAAGCATCACCGGATGACTGGGGCGGAATTAACCTTAACAATGACGGTACCAGGGACTCAAAACTAGAACATGTGGTTATTCGGTATGGGCGAACCAATCTTGATTTGGGTACATCAGGATCCAACCAGGTTGAGTATACAAACACGTTCAATAACCTTTGGATTGATAATGCAGCACAAAATGGCATTTTTATTGAAGAGAGCTCTGTCAAATTTAATAACATTTTGGTAACCAACAGCGGGCGTCACGGAATCTGGCTGCGGGACCGCAGAAGTAATGGTTTTGTATCAACGGTAGAAATCAACTTTTCGGAAATCCGCGGAAACGGCGGTACCAACAGTTCTTACGCCGGATTGTATGCTCAATCATTAGCTGATGGGTCAACATTCGAAATAGCGCAGGGAAACCTGATTGAAGAGAATGCAAATGGTATTGTAATTGAAGATGCAGCCTCAACCACTTCAATAGCAAACAACACGATTCGTAACAATGTGCATCACGGTGTTACCCTCGTATCTGATCGTGAAAGAGACGATATCAGCTTTTTTGGCAACACGATTTCAGGAAATGGAAAATCCGGTATTTTAAGTTCAAAAGCTGTCATTATCGATAACAGATTCATCGAAAACCAGTTTGGTGTAGCTGCATGGAATCGTCTTGGACATGTTTTTGTAGATGAGAATGATGAAGACGGAAACGAGTTCACCGGCAATACCTACAATAATGCCATCGGACTGTATGCCACAAGCCTGAGGGATACATTGAGTGCAACTATGCCGGCTGTTTTTGAAAACCCTGCTTACATTCTGGTTACATCAGGAACGGCGCTCAGCAGCTCTCACACCCTTTTGATTGAACCCGGCGTTACGGTCAAAACGGGGCCCGATTTTGTGAATAGCAATACATCTCTTCGATTCGACGGAACGCTATTAGCCGAAGGTACCGAAGAGGACCCTATTGTATTCACTTCACTCTACGATCATGAGTACGGAGGCAATATTGCCCTTGAAGAGAGCGAAGAAGAAGCCGCACCGGATGACTGGGGCGGAATCAACCTTAACAATGACGGTACCCGTGATTCTAAACTCGGGCATGTCTATATCCGGTATGGACGAACCAACCTTGATATGGGTACATCTGGATCCAACCAGGTTGAGTACGCAAACACATTCAATAACCTTTGGATTGATAATGCAGCACAACATGGCATTTTTATTGAGGAGAGCTCTGCTGAATTTGATAATCTAAGGGTAACCAATAGCGGACGACACGGAGTCTGGCTGCGCGATCGCAGAAGCAACGGGTTCTTTTCCCGTGCGATCATTCAAAACTCTGAAATTACGAATAACGGCGGCACCAACAGTTCCTATGCCGGCCTCTATGCCAGTTCATTAGGTGATGGAGCCTCTTTTTCTGAAATCACCGAAACGGTGATCAAAGATAATTCCAACGGAGTGGTTATTGAGTCATCCCCTTTGCCCACCTCATTTCAGTTCAATGAAATCGCAAGTAACGTCCATAATGGAATCTTTGCGAGAATGACCAGTGTATCTTCCGACACAGCACTGGCCGTATCGGGTAATTCATTTACCGGTCATTTGAACGGTGCCGGGCTTATCTCAACACGTGCAGTTATTGAGGACAACTCGTTTGAAAACAATGAGTTTCCAATTGCAGTAATGGGTGAGGTTTCGCGGGATGAGACTGTCAATGCAAGCGGAAATTTCTATGAAGGAAACAGCTTTAGCAACAATACCTATCGCGACGCTATCGGAATCTATTCAACCAATTCCATATCCCTGGACGGAAACCTGGGGTACAGCTGGCCTGATGAGTTTTCAAATCCTGTGTATGTGCCAATTACAGGAACCACCTACATCAATTCCGGGGATAGCGTAAATGTAGCACCTGGAACGGTTATCAAACTGGGGCGCAGCGGATCGAACGACTCATTCCGAATCCGCGGAACGTTGATAGCTGAAGGTGAGGCTGACAAGAAAATAATCTTCACCTCCCTGATTGATGATACCTATGGCGGTGACACCAATCGCGACTCGACCGATACGGCTCCTTCAAGAGCAGACTGGGGTGAGCTATTGGTTGATGGCAGCTCATCATCCCAAACCAGGTTCAAGCATGTGATTGCAAGATATGGCTCGAGCAATTTTGAATTTACGAACGACTCAGAAGCAATAATAGATTCCAGTTTTTCATCCAATGCAACCAATGGCATTTACACTCAAAGAGGTGCCAAACCCACGGTTCGCAACTCGGATATTCACACTAATCGCTATGGGATGCGCGTGCAAAGCAACTCAGACGATCCCAACATTCATGTGAATAACTTCTACAATAATGATGACGCTGCACTCTATGTATTCCGGGATGTTACCGCCATTAATAACTACTGGGGGCACTCAACCGGGCCGTTTGTGGACCAGGGATCGAATACAGATCCAAATCTTGACGGAGAGGGTAATCAAATTCTTGTGAGCGGATCAAACAGGGTTGAATATGAGCCGTGGAGAGTCTCCAGATCAGGTGTACTTCTTGGAGATGTGAGCGAGAGCGGTTCTGTGTCCGCATTTGACGCCTCCCTCATCCTTCAGTACAGCGTTGGCGATATCACGCTGAGCACAAGCCAGCTTGCCGCCGCAGATGTCTCCGGTGACGGTACCGTATCAGCATTCGATGCTTCCCAGATACTGCAGTTTGTTGTGGGAATCATCAGCGGATTCGACGGCGCCGGAAAAATGCCGTCATTTGCACCGGAAGATATTTTCGCCGTCGATACCAGAGTCACCGACTCTCACTTCGATGTTGTGATTCAGTCTCAGGGAAACATCCCGCTTTTAGCCGGTGAAATTGCGCTCGACTATGATGAGGTGCGGTTCAGTTCGGTTGAGCTGCTGAGCTCTGGAGAAACAGCAAACTGGTCGAGCCGTGTTCGCGCAGAGAACGGCGCTGCCAAAGCGGCACTTGCAGGCGTAGAAGCCGCAGCAACTGCAGGTGATCTGATCCACCTTAGGTTCCATTTTGAAGATGAATTTGCGGGTGCTCCCGGTGAGTTTGAGATTACAAACCTGGTGCTCAACGAAATCAACCTGACCGAATCGGCAAATAATGTTCTCACCAGCAGTGTGGATGAGCATCAGCTTCCGCAGAAATTTGCGCTTGAGCAGAACTTCCCGAACCCGTTCAACCCAACAACCAATATCCGGTACCAGCTGCCTGAGAGCGGAGAGGTAACTGTAAGCGTGTTTAACGCTATCGGCCAGCAGGTCGCAATACTCGCAAACCGAGAACAGCAGACTGCCGGGGTTTACACTCTCAACTGGGATGCAGGATCAGCTGCCAGCGGCGTCTACTTCTACCGGATAGAAGTTGCGGGCAGCAGCGGCAGCAACTTTATGGATGTCAGAAAAATGACACTGATTAAATAGTCATCTGAATCAATCATTTTAAAGGAGATATCCATGTTCAAAAAAACAATGAGTTTGACACTACTGATGATTCTGCTCGTGGCCGGCAACAGCTTCTCCCAGCAGGTCACCATTTCAATACCCGACACGGTTGTAGATGCCGGGTCGGAAATTGAGGTACCCGTTACTGTTGATGAGCTGACCTCGGAAGACGGCGTTATATCAGGAGAGTGGGAATTTACCACCTCCTCCGGTATGCTTACAGTGAATTCCGCCAGCACCGATGGCAGCCTGCTTGCAGGCACCAACGCCCTTTACAATTCAACAACCGGCCGTTTTGCGTTCGCTGGCACCGATGTTATCACAGGGTCAGGCACACTCCTGACTCTCACGGTTCAGGTGAGTGAATCAGCATCAAAATTTCAGGAAGCCACTATCGGCTTCAGAAATGCTCAGCTTAACGAGGGCGATCCGTCCCTTACCACAGAGAGCGGCACGGTGAGAATCAGGGGGATGTCGGTAAATCCAAAAACACCCTCCTCCAGTATCGTGGTTGGCTCCACATTTCAGTTTAACCTGGATGGTGATGCGGTTGCTCCCATAACCTGGAGCACCTCCGATAACTCTCTTGCAGAGATCAGCCAGGACGGCATTCTTACCGGTATCTCACCTGGAACTGTACGGGTCTATGCAGAAGACAGCAGCGGATTGATTGATTCTACATCTCTGTTCAGAGTTGAACCGGAAACGCTGCTCGATCTTACAATTTCTGTTGAAAATGCCACCATCACACAGACTT
>CAZKIZ010000168.1:0-7083 GCA_964552935.1 uncultured Rhodohalobacter sp.
TAGACGCCTGCCGCCTGCTGTCTGTATTCAAAATCTTCCTGGACAGTCCCATCCTGATTAAGCAGTGAAATTGTAACCGACGCCTCTGTAAGAGCTGCATCCGTGAAGTTGTACTCCTCCATGGCCGGTATGGTGTTTGAAAGACGCACATCTGGCAGTGCCCGGTTTGCAATAGCGTATGCTTCTAAAACCACAAGTTCAGTGTAGTCATCCTGCTCGTAGATATCGCAGCCGTAGAATGAGAGAAACATAAAACTGAAGAGGAAGAGGGTAAATCGTTTCATATCAGATCAAAAGTTAACGGTGTAGGATACGGATGGTAGAATCGGCAGAAGCGTTATTTCATTTCTCTCAACCGGGTTTTCATCAAAATCAAAATTATAGAACCAGACATTTCTCCGCGAATAGACATTAATTATCTGAAACTGCCACTCCGCTTCACCCATTCCAAAAAAGTTTCCCTGGCGGCTAAACGAGATATCAAGCCTGTGGTAGGAGGGAAGCCTCGAGGCATTCAACCTGCCAACCGTAAACGACTCCCGCCGTATATTTCCCCAAGGTACGTTTGCGAATTCTGTTCGTCCAAGTGGTTCGGTGTATGCCTGGCCCGTTGCGTAATTAAATACCGCGTTGGTACTCCACCTGTTTGTAAGACGGTAGGAGAGGACAAGGTTCATATCGTGCTGTCTATCATATTTTGGCGGATAAAACCTGGTATTGGGCGAAGCAACGGTAATATCTGTGTTGAACCCCGGGAATTTGCGACGGGTAATACCGAATGTGTACCCTGCAAATCCAGTTAAGTCGCCGCGCTGTTTCTCAAAGAAAAATTCAGCCCCGTAGGCGTACCCTTCACCAAACCGGAAGAGTTCTGAATAGTCAAGCCCGGCGACATCGCTTGTGAATGGATCCAGTTCAAAAAGGTCGCGCATGGTTCTGTAATAGAGTTCAACATCAAAACCGTACCCTTCAAAGGGAACCGTTTTGGCACCAAGTACAAATTGGTCTCCATAAGCCGGGGGAACACCCTCGTCTGTGGTCAGCCACAAATCGAAGCCGGAAAACGCCTCGTTAGATATGAGTGTCAAAAACTGGTAGTAGCGACCATAGGCTGCCTGAAGGCGAATGGAGGAGTTTGGCCTGAACTCTCCTGAAAGCCGCGGGGCGAGGCGGAGATAATCACCCTCAGAAAAACTGTTCAGGCGAAGTCCGCCGGTTACAATCCATTTGTCGCTGAGCTGCCATCGGTCCTGCAGATAAGCGGAGGCGTACTGGGATTGAATTCGCGTGTTAAACGTTTCCGACCCGTCAAAACTGTCGCTGTACCTCAGCGTAAGGTTTCCTGCCCAAATCCCCGCAGAGATTGTGTGTCTGTCGTCCGGTAAAAACTCAAGGTCCGATTTCAAAGACAGATCGTATATGTTATTGTTACGCTCAAAAGCGGTTCCCGCAATCTCAAATTCAGGGCTGTTAAAGTATCGCGATCCGGTTGCCGTGGTTTTCAGGAAAAGTCTGTCGGAAAGAATTCGGCGCCACTGTCCGCTGACGGTTTGGTTGCCGTACGTGAGGCCAATGGTTGCATCCTCTCCAAATGGAAAAACAACGTCGTCGTTACCCGCATAAAAAGCGAATGAAAGGCGGTCGTTGTCGGAAAGATCGAAGTTGAGCTTTCCGTTAACGTCGTAAAAGTAAAAACTGTCGGGTACATTGTCTGTAGTTGACCGCAGAACGGCGAGAAGCGGCTCCAGCGTTGAGCGTCGCACGGCAAGCATCCACGATCCTGAACCGGTGGGCCCTTCGGCGCTGATTCGTGAAGCGAGTAGCCCGAGACTGACCGATCCTTTTGTCTCATTCCGGTTGCCGTCTTTGTTGAAAACGGTAAGAACCGATCCCAGTCTGCCGCCAAACTCTGCCGGGTAGCCGCCCTTGTAGAGCCTTACATCTTTTACAGCATCAGGATTAAAGGTCGAGAAAAAACCAAAAAAGTGAGATGGATTATAAACGGTTGTTTCATCCAGCAGAATCAGGGTTTGATCGGGGCTGCCTCCGCGAACGTACAGGCCGCTTGAAAAATCGCTCGCCGCTTTTACCCCGGGCAGCAGCTGAACAGAACGGAATACGTCCGGTTCAAGAACGGGAGGGAGGTTTTTAATAAGCTGAGTAGACATCTGGGCGGTCCCGATATTTCTGCGCTCTTCACGCTCAAATTCTGATTCCACCACAAGGGTTTCAAGCTCAAGCCCCTGAGGTACCATCTCAATATTCAATCGTTTTGTTTCTCCTTCAGACAGCTCAATCTCCTGCTCATATTGACGATATCCAATATAGGATGCCACAATGGTGTAGGTGCCGGGATTGATATTTGTGATTGAAAAATATCCGGATGTGTTTGTGGATGTTCCCCTGTTCAGTTCCAGAATGGCGATATTTGCCGATATCAGCGTTTCACCCGTCTGCTGATCCGTGATATACCCGTTGACAGACGCCCCTGATTGAGCGGAAACAAGATTTGGAATGCAGAGTAAAAGAGTAAAGATGAATAGAGTGAGCGTCAGCTTCAAATCGTAAACTTTGGTTGGCAAATGATTTATTGAGAATTACGAACCAAAATATGAATTGTTACATTCAGTTCAGAGATTCAGAATTTAATAGTCAAGAAAGTTTGGGTTGACGGATACGAACAGGAACCGCCCAAAACAGAATGATCTGCGTTTAGACCGCTTCATGGGGGTACGAAATGTTCGTGTAAATCGTTATATTATTGAGCTGTTTAAAAAACAGAGATTTCTTTGACGTATTGGGGGTGTAACGGATTCGACGGGCTGCGTACAATTGCAGGCTGCATGCCGAGACTGACCGATGGATCTCGTAAATCAACCATCATGGATAAAAAGTAGTTGACAACAATTACTCATACCGACTGGCTGCGTAAAGCAAGCCGTCCGTTCTCACAGGTGTTCGTCTATTGACCCTGTCGTGAGCGCCGACTTAGATAGACTTTTCCCAAGCTCATGTCTGCTGGGCGGAAGGAGAACTTAATGCAGAATAGGTTGAAGTCGCTTTGCTATTGAGCATTGCTTCATCCGAAACTTTAATCAATAGCTAAGCGTGTAGATGCTTGACGATTTACCTTCCCGGACCCGGGTTCAACTCCCGGCACCTCCACTTAAAAGCTGGCGCGAGCGTCCCGCTCGTGCCCCTCTATCTATTTATAAACCTTTTAAAAGTGTCGCAAGCGTCTCGCTTGTGACATTTTCCTTACCAACCATTTTACTTCTTTATCATCTCCACTTAATTTATATCCCCGCAAGGCTTGTTGCTTTGACGGGGATTTTTTTTGGTGTGATACGTTCTGTGACCTTACGAATTGTTTGGTTTAAGCTATGGATCGAGGCGCTGATATTGCGAAGCAGTGCTCCGCTCGGGAAATAAAAAAGCCCGTTCTGAATTAAATCCAAAACGGGCTTATTGATAATGAGTTTATAATTATGAACACACAGCTTGATGCTGCTGAGTCAGATCTGTTTTATTTTCTGAAGGTTTCTACTTGCCTACCTTCACTACGCTGTCTTCCGATCCAAATTCATTTCCAACGTAAGCATCTGCTGAGTCATCATTTTTCCACTCGGTGCCATCTACAAGGTACTTGAAGCGATACTCATTTTCCGGTTTCAATCTTTTGGTGATCTCCCAGTTGCCCTTTTTCTTGGCAAGCTTGTCCTCTGATTTATCCCAGTCGTTAAAGTCACCCACAAGTGTTATCTCTTTATCAGCCCATTCGGCAGGAACAGAAAATGTTACTTTGCAGATGGTACGTTTTGGCGTGAAAGCTTTCTTAATCATAGTAAAATTTGGTTTAATTTATTATTAACATCCCCGGCACAAACTTACCTAAATAAATTACATTGTAAAACAAATACACGGTATTAATTACCAAATAATCAGCATAACTGTAAAATTAAATTAATATTACAGAGGCAATTTGGTTACTATCTAAGGTGTGGAAACGTTTCCCGTCTTAACAGGAAAACATATTCATCAATTTATTTAAAAGAACAACGATTTTTAGGGATATGAAAAAATTGGGGTGATTTTGGGAGGATAATCTGCTTTTCCACGACTTTCCAGAGTATGACTACTCATTATTTTTATCATTTTTGGCTCGCCCAACCCCCAGTCCGTAAGCGAGTAGTGTAAGACCTGCCACAAATTTAATTCCCAGATACGTTATAAAATTAACCTCAAACCCAATGATGCTCCAGTCTCCGTTGTCTCCGACTGAAAGAGCAAAGAAAAAATCAATAAAACTGATAGCAGCCAGGATAAAAGCTCCATATTTTAAAAATGGATTCATATTTATAAATCTGCTTTAAAGAACGGTTTAATGTGTATGAGGATAATATGGGTTTAGAATGATAATTTCATGCAGGAATCTGATGATTTCTTTCAGAGTAACAGGCTTAGGCGTATACTACGACAGCTGAAGAATTTGTAATTATACACCGATTCACTTAAAAAATATCCAGTTATGAAAAAAGGATTTACCTACGGACTTATCGGACTTGTTGCAGTTTCTGTTGTTGGACTGGTGATATTTATGTTCACGATCGACTCAATCGTTAAATCAGGGATTCAGGATATCGGCTCTGAAATGACCGGAACTGCAGTTACGGTTTCCGGCGTCTCGATCTCCCCGTTTTCCGGGAAAGGGACCATCAGCGGATTCCGTGTAGCCAATCCCGAAGGATACAGCCGCGACTTTGCTGTGGAAATTGACCAGTTCTCAATTGAACTGGATCTGATGACGCTTTTCACAGATGAGGTGGTTATAAGGGAGCTCCTGGTTGAGTCGCCGCTGATCTCTGTCGAACAAAAGCTTCCTGAAAATAACATTAAAGATATTCTGGACCATATTAACAGCATGGAGTCATTCGAAGCATCTGATTCTGAAATGGTGATTGAACACTTTATGCTTCGAAACGGCAGGGCAGCGCTTTACACTGAAGTTGGGGGGGAGCGGTCGGCCGAGGTTGAGATATCTGAAATTGAATTGAACGACCTGGGCCGGGGCGGCGGTCAGCAGGCCGTTGAGGATGTTATTCGCGAGATTGCCGAAGAAGTAGCAGAGAGAGCGCTCCGTGCAGCTGTTCGAAGCGGTGGTGAGCAGATCAGGGATGCAATACGAGACCTGTTTGATTAAGGCAGGTTGAATGCCCTTACCCTGCGCTCGCCGAGCTGCCGCCACTGACGGATCCCGCCGTGGCTCCCGTCCCTCCCGATACGCCTGAAAAGGAGGTCGTCCCGGAGGAGGCGAGTGCTGAAACCGAAGACGCTACCGTTGCCGGAGTATGGACAGATCCCTGCATTAAAATGATCCATGGAAAAAGCTGAGCCGACGTTTGGCCATTTGACTCAATTAAAGTGTTAATCTGTTTTTCGCTCAGGTGAAACGCTGTTGCGTAGATGAAGTGCCTGTCCAGTGTCTCCATTCGGACGGTACGTTTATCTGCATTTTTAAGCCCTTTCATATACGACTTCCAGCGCTTGTACACCTCTTCGCCTCTCTTTGTGCGGCGGACGATGAAGAATGATCCTACCAGCATAAAGCCTGTAACACCGATTGCAAACAGTGCAAATTCACTCCCGAAAATAATCAGCCAGATAGCAGCGGCAAGAAGAGCCGACTGACCCGCAATATTCAGGTACAATCCGCGGTAGCTTTTTTTGTCGATCCACTCCATATCATCAAAGCTCTCTTTCACCTTCTTTTGCCATTTTGTGTACCATTTGGCTGTTTTGCCATCACCGCCGGAAAAGATTTCGCTGAATGTGTTGTCACCATTTTCAATCCGCTCTGATACAAATTCGACAGCCATATTTTCGTAGTCTTTCAAATCATTTGAAGGGGTGTCTTCAGCTTTCGATATAATGAACTCATTTTTCCCTGAATTTCCAGTTGAAAACCAACCGCTCGTTTTTTCTTCCTCCGGCTCTTTTTCGCGGATAGTGAACCATCCTCTGCGGGCTAAATCAAAAATAGTGGCCACAAGATGATTGCCGGTCGTCATACTGCTGGTTAAAAAGCGCCCTACAAGAGCGGGCGGATTTTGATCCGGTATCACAAGTGTCTCACGGTCTGATACCGTTCCTGTGGAGTGGCGTGAACCGTATCTCCTGTATAGAAATATAAACAGTACAATACTCAGCAGACTGATAATAATGGTTACCTCCTGCGTGATGGATGCATAAAAGGCATCTCGTTCTGCCCGCTCTTCAGCTTCTCTTCTGATGGATTCTTCTTCATCGAGTACCTGCTCTAAAGTAAAATTTGGATGGGTAACCTGAACCCGTGTCATGTCAAACAGGGAAGTGGGGAAGACTGCGCGGATGATAGCGGTTTGTCGCCTTGAGATGTTATTTGCCTCCTGGAATATGGTTCCATCACTATTGGAGATCTTCTCTCTCTGACCGGAAATCTGACTCCATGCGTAAAGCTGATCGGCTTCAATAGGAGCGGGAAACGTGATGGTAACATCAAACTCTTCTGTGGACTTATCGCGGGAGGAGGAGAGATAATTTCGGTAGAACTCTGAGTATTCAGGGCCAATGACTATTGCATCAGTCAGTTCATAAGAAAGTGTAAATACCCTTGACGTATCTTCTGCGCTGTAGTGCCATCGAACATCCACAGATCTGTCCCTTTTAGTAACGCTGAACGTGCCGGCCTCTTCACTGTTCTCATTGATATACTGAGCGCCCGGTTCCGAAACCCGGATATTGCGTATTTCGCTGAATCCGGCGAAAGGAACACTTACCTCTGCCCAGCTGAAAGCTCCGTCAAAATGGTAGGTGTACTGCTCGCTCACGGATACCGTACCGTCTTCCATAATATCAACTGTCACAGAAACTTTAGGTATGGTATAGTCTGATGCAGAAACAGCTGATGCAATTATTAGACTAAAAAGTATTGTCGTAAAAAGGGCCAGGTAGCTTTTCATTTTTAACGTATTGATTTGATGGATATAACAGGAGCGTACGTAAATGAAGTAATAAAAGTTACTTATAAACCGGTTTTTGGCAAAT
>CAZKIZ010000169.1:0-7063 GCA_964552935.1 uncultured Rhodohalobacter sp.
ATCATCCCCCATTGCCCCCTTCAAAGGGGGACACTCCTTTATATAACTTCAATCAATAAATTAATTTCCATATTAATCGAACTCAGGTTAGAAGCGTTTGCACCAATGATATCCCTTCCCTATACGGGAAAAAAGCCATCTCATCTGTCGGCTGGCTGCTCATTTAGGGCCTCTGTTTTAAAGGAAATCCTTTGACACAGATCGTACAGACGAGATCCCTCTTTTGCAGAATTGTATTTCTTCAGGATGTCCGCGGGTCAGCGACGCCGCGCTACAATTCACCCTCAATAATCCGTATAGCTTCTCGCCATGCGGCCCGATAGCCCGGTCAGTATTTCGTGAACGTTTGAGCCGGCCGCATCAGCCCACTCTGCGGCTGTCCATGCTTCTCCACCCATCAGCGTGACTTCAGACTCAACAGCCAGCTTCTTCTGGCCAAGATTCACCATGATGTAATCCATCGTGACGTTTCCAACTACAGGATAAAACGATCCGTCGATTAAAACCTCCAGCCGGTTGCTCAGGGTCCTCGGTATTCCGTCGCCATATCCAACGGGAATGGTGCCGATAAAAGAGTCCTCTTTTGCCGTCCACGTACCTCCGTAGCTCACGCTCTCTCCCCTCTCAATTTTACTGACCTGGACCAGGCGCGACTTCCAGGTAAGAACGGGCTTCAGCCAATCCACCTGTGTTTTACCTGCAGTATATCCAAGCTGGGTGAGGCCGGTCCGTATCATGTTAAACTGATCAATATCACCATAGTGTACACCGCCTCCTGTGTTACTCATATGCACCAGCTCAACTTCACCAAAATGTTTTAAAACAGATTTAAAACGTTCTTGCTGAGTTTTCACAAATTCGGAGCCAGGATCATCAGCTGTCGCAAAGTGAGAATAGATACCTGAGCAGATCAGCCGCTGGTTGGCCACAGCCATTTTCCGAACCTCGCCGGCCTGTGAAGGATGAAATCCAAGACGGTTCATCCCTGTATCAAAATTGATGTGATATTTTGTACCATCCATCAGGATTGAAAAATGGGCCAGGTCGCTCACAGAAGCTGTAAGCCCGTGGGTTTGATACGCTGCCGCTGAACGCTGAGACGGCACTTCGAATACAAGAATCGGTTTTTTGATTCCGCCCATCCGGAGCTCGATCGCTTCATCTACAGAAGCTACTCCAAACCAGTCTGCAACCTCCTCAGCCCTGCGCGCAACCCGCACGGCACCGTGTCCATACCCGTTGCACTTCACAACGGAAAGTACCTTTTCAATGCCGGTCTGTTTTTTTAGCTCCCGAAGATTTTTTGTGATAGTTTCGAGGTCGATTTCTGCAAATGAGTTAGGAAAGTGGAGTTTCAACGTTTGGCTCCGAATAGTTTTTTTCGTTTATGTTTCTTTAAAATAACTTTCGCCGCATTGTACCCTGCGGCTCCAAAAACTCCGCCACCGGGATGGCAGGAGGCGCTCGCAAGGTAGAGATTTTTGATCGGTGTTTCGTACTGGCTCAGCTCCGGTGTTGGCCTGAACATAAACATCTGGTCGAAATTCATCTCCACGTGCATCACATTTCCTCGAAGCAGCCCGTGTTTACGCTCAATATCGAGTGGAGACTGAATATACCGGTCAATCAGCTTACCTTTCATATTCGGCGCGTAGCGAGTCACAACATCGTAAATTTTATCCGCCTCGCGCTCCCGAATGTCATCCCAATTTTTTCCATTAGAAAGCTCGTACGGATGCCATTGCGCCCACGCAAACAGGGTGTGATTGCCATCCTTCGCTACATCGGGATCAATCTTTGAGAACGTCATTGCCAGTACGGCAGGATCTTCGGGCGGATTGCCCTTCATATAATCACCTATCGCGCGGTTCATGTAGTCGGTAGACGGCGCAAGAAGCTGCATTCCGTTGTGGATATGGGGATCACCGGGGCAGGCCGTATACTCCGGCAGCTCCTCCACCGCGCAGCGAATCACCATACCGAAACCGTTTCCAACCTGTATATCTTCAACTTTTTTGAACAGTGAATCGTCCAGGTGTTTACGCCCCACCATCTTCAGCATTGTGGTTTGAACATGGGCATTGGATACGATCAGATCAGCTTCAAAATAGTCGCCATCTTCGGTAAGCACCCCGCGCGCCCTTCCATCCTCAATCTCAATCGATTTGACGGGATGGTCCGCAAAAACCTCTCCCCCGTGCGCTTCTATTAAATTTTTCATCGCCTGCGTAAGCATGCCGCTTCCGCCCCGAGGGTGTTTCGCCCCGCTCTGGTGCACCATCGACTGCCAGCCGGCAAAGTCGCCCGTCGCCGACTGATCCGGTAGCGGGCCCGACTGCGCAGCAAACCAAGTGAGCGCCGCATGCATATATGGACTTTCAAACGCATTTTTCACGACGCTTCCATAGCTGCCAAGAATTTTTTGAAGGCCGTCAATCTGCTCCCCTTTCTTGAACATGGAACCGTCACGTATCTGCCCCTTCATCAGCTCAGTAACAATATTTTTACCGTTAGGAGGCACCATGAACGCCTTTAGTACACCTTTATTGATCCGTCCCCAAAACTCAACGAAATCGCGGTAGTTCTGCACGTCCTCAGGAGCTACCTTTGCGATCGACTCTACCGTTCGTTCCAGGTCTTTAAAAAAGTGTATCACCCCTTTTCCATCAGGAACGGGGTAGCTCATGATCGGATCCATCTCAATATACTCCAGTCCGTACTCGGTGAGCTCAAGTTCTTCAATAATTCCGGTCTGATGAATCATGATATGCACAGATGAACCCACATCCATTCGGAAACCGTGCGGATTCTGCTCCGATTTAAACATCGTTTCCGTGGAGACGGCTCCGCCAATTGTATCGCGCCGCTCTAAAACCCCCACCTTATACCCCTGTTTTGCCAGATAACAGGCCGTAATTAAACCATTATGCCCGGAACCAATTATTAATGCATCAAATTTACTCATAGTACGTACATCGTTTTTACAGGGTGGATTCGTTCGATTCTTTTCTTAAGTTCTGAACATTATATATTGATCATAAATTCACCTCTACTCTCAAAAATACCAAAGTAAATACTTCGAATATGAAATTTCTTAAGACCTTTTTGGCTTCTCTGCTTGGAACCATTATCGGTATCATGCTGCTGCTTCTGATTGTTTTTGCCACGCTGGTTAGCAGTTCCTCCGATCCCGAACCCTATGTCCGGTCCAACACTGTTTTATCCTTCACCTTATCGGGCGATATTCCCGCGCACGTGTCACCCGACCCGTTTGAAGAGCTCTTCAATCCATCAGGTGGAGCAAAAGTATCGCTTGCAAGCCTGAAGCGAAATCTTGAAAAAGCGGCCGCTCATGATGAAATTGAGGGTGTATGGATTAAAACCAACCAGGTGAGTGCATCCTGGGCAAATCTGGAGAGTGCCTACGATTATTTAAGAGACTTCAAAGAGAGCGGTAAGTTTCTCTACTTCAGCACCGACGATATCGGGATGAACGAAAAAGCCTACTTCCTGGCTTCTCTTGCCGATTCGGTATTCACTCCTCCCGAAACCAATTTTGAGTTCAATGGCTTTGTAGCACAAATTTCGTTTTACCGCGAAATGCTCGACAAAATCGGAATTGAGCCGGCAATCTTCAGAGTTGGCAAGTATAAATCGGCCGTTGAGCCCTTTATGCAGCGTGAGAGCTCACCTGAAAGTGAAGAGCAGATTAGGGAGATCCTGAACGCCGCTTCAGAACGCTTTGTACTGGCGATGGAAGAGCGTACCGGCAAATCAGCCGCTGAAATTAATGAGATGCTCAATTCACCTCCCGTAAACCGGCTTCAGTTTGCTCTCGATAACGGTTTAGTAGATGCGTTTGCCTACGACGACGAAATTGAAGAGATCATAAAAGATCGGATCGGTCTTGAAGAGGACGACGATCTGCGTACCATCAGCTTTGGACGATATTCTAGAGTTACCGGATCTACCGCCGGACTGGATGTACCCTCAGGAGACAATAAAATTGCTGTAATCTACGCCTCCGGTGCTATCATGCCTGACCTTGGTCAGTCTCCTTTTGGAAACCAAAACGTCATTACCGCATCTGCAGTCCGCAGTCAGCTTACATCGGCACTTGACGATGACAACGTAAAAGCTATTGTTCTCCATGTGAACAGTGGTGGTGGTGCTGCAACCACATCAGACCTTATCTGGAATGATGTGCGAAAGGCGGCAGAGAAAAAACCGGTTATTGCCTCTATGGGCAGTGTGGCAGCCTCAGGCGGTTACTATATTGCGGCCGGAGCCGACACCATTGTAGCGGGAGCCAATACGATCACCGGATCCATCGGTATCTTTAACCTGCTCTTTAATTCAGAAGAGCTTTTCAATGAAAACCTCGGCATTGAGTTCGACACGTTCAAAACACATGAGTATGCCGATCTTTTCGATCTTACCCGCCCGTTCACGCCCAATGAGCAGCGCATTATTCAGCAAAATATTGAGCAGGGATATGAGTCATTCCTGAACCGAATGGCGGAATCCCGCGGCATGACCCGTGATGAGATTCATGAAGTGGCACAAGGCCGCGTCTGGACCGGCGTTGCAGCACAGGAGGCCGGGCTGATTGACGTAGTTGGCGGTATCGACCGCGCGATTGAAATTGCGGCAGAAAAAGCGGAAATCGAAGAGTGGTTGATTGATGTTTATCCCAAGAGAAAAGATCTTTTTGAAACTCTCTTTAGTTCCGGTAATGCAAAACTGAACGCCTGGATGATGAGCTGGATTCCCGAGCCGTTCAACAGCAATGAGGCGCAAGACCTGATGATGCTGATGGAACAGCCCAGGGGAACCAACTGGGCGCTGCTTCCCATTCGGTTTGATGTGAACTGATTTTAAGAAGTGTCCCCCTTTCCCCGCAGGGATCCCCGTGGGAGAAGGGGAACTTTTATCTTTTTCCGATCCAAAGGGTCGGGAATTAAACCATTTATGATTAAACCACTTAAGATCAACCTTAACCGGTAATCAAGCACTACCATGACACTTGGCCGATTTACCATAGAGCAGTTAAGTGAAGGATTCTTTGAGCTTTTCAAAGACGGCACGTTCAGTAAGATGGACCCGTCAAGGCTTAATAACCCCGGTGAAGATCCCTCCCTGGGACGCTATTCGTCGGCCCTGGGCATCGATCCGCTTCTTGTTTCAGATGGCGAAACGCATATTCTTTTAGATACAGGCCTGGGCTGGGGGCTTGATCAAAACAGCGGCTATCAGGATACATCGAACATTGTGACCAACCTGGAGATATTTGGCATACAGCCCGAAGATATATCGATGGTTATCCTGACCCATCTCCACTTTGATCACGCGGCCGGATCAACACGGGTTGGCAGCAGCTTTAAAACAGAAGCAACCTTTCCCAATGCCAGGTATATTGTTCAGCGCCAGGAGTGGGAGTTTGCCCTGTCTGAACAGATAGAGCGCCAGAACACACCGGGAGCCGACTATCGCCTGGATGAACTCTATCGCCTGATGGCAGACGAACGGTTTGATATGATCGATGGAAATTCAGAACCGGTTGATGGCCTGAAACTAATTGTCAGCGGTGGTCATACGCCCGGGCACCAGGTCGTTAAAATAGGCGATGAGGGTAAATCGGCCTACTTCCTGGGCGATCTCATTCCAACGGAGTACCATCTCAATCACTACGCAATGAAACTGATTGACCACTCTCCCCTGGTTGCAAAAAAGGCGAAGACGTTAATACTGAAAGAAGCGTATCGCGAGCAGGCACAGCTCTATTTCTATCATTCACTTTTTAATAAAACCGGCCTGCTCTCAAAAGACCGGCACCGAAACTATGTGCTTAAGGAGATCAAAGAACATTAGAAAAGCCATTTATAAGCTGCACATAGAATGAGCCATTGAGGTATCCATTTAAATCCCGTTACTTTTGGCTAATTTGGAGTTTATTATGGATTGTCCCTCCACCTGGCGAAGTGACTTTAATCTTTCGCTCTCCCGGACACCTGGGAGTTTTAACCGCTTAAAAACCAATAAAAAAAGCTTTACCCGTGGCTGACATAGATGACACAGAATCCGGCCTCCCATTCCTGCCCGCAAAAGAATCGGCTCTGTTTATAAAACTATTCGAGCTGTACATGGACTGGCTGATCTGGAGACGGTTTGATTCCGTCATAATTAGGAACAACTACCTGTCCAGTCAGGGTCAAAGAACTATTTTCTATCTGAATCACTGTTCCTGGTGGGACGGTCTGATTCCCTTTTTGCTGAACCAAAAAGAATTCAGGCAGAATGCCCGCGGTATGATGGAGGATAAGCAGCTTCACAAATACCCGTTTTTTCGTCGTCTCGGTGTCTTCTCAATCGGTCTCTCCTCCCCTCGTTCATCGATGCAGTCACTGCGATATGCTATAAAATCTATGGAGCGACCAAACGCCTCCCTCTACATCTACCCCCAGGGAAAAATTGTGCCTTTTTCAGTTGATAACCTTGAATTCAGAAAAGGAATCGGCTGGCTGGCAAAGAAGCTGCCGGATTCAGATCTCGTACCCGTTGCAATTTACATCCACACGAAAGAGAGCGACAAACCCCGGCTGGAAATTTCCGTGGGATCAGCTGTTGATGTAGACCGCAGCCAAAAAGCAGACCAGATTAATCATGTCCTTGAAGAACATCTGTCCGGGCTGCTCAATGCTTTGGTTTACAAAGATAACGCTGCAGACTAAAATCGTGTCTGAAATTCAGCGAGGTTATCAGGCGGCAACCTCCTCCTTGAGGCTCTGTTCCAGTTCCTGAACTGACTCAAAAAGCTGCTTGAAAGAGTTGATTTCGTAATACTGAGTCTGAATTTCAGAGGTGATGAAATCATTGTGGAGAATTTTATTCACGTCATAAGGCGATACATTGATATCATCCTCAAATATATGGTTTGACTCACCGGACGACGAGAGAATTCCCGCACCGTAGATACGCGTCAGATCTTCATTCTGCTGACGAATCAAGCCAAACTCGATCGTAAACCAGTAGAGGCGCTGAAGCTGTTTCTCAACCGTTTTAT
>CAZKIZ010000170.1:0-7034 GCA_964552935.1 uncultured Rhodohalobacter sp.
ATCATTATTTTATTTTTAACAGAAGGATGATGTTTTTTCTTCTGTACCTTTGAAAATTGATAGCCAAAATGTTAACAGGCAGCCCTGAAACAGAGTTCGCAAATATTGAAATATGCCCCTTATTTATAACTTGCCAATATACCAACTATCAATTGATGCCCCAAAGTCAAAACATTCTGCTGTAAGAGATTAGATTCTATAGATAGTGTATCGTACCTTTCCTCAAAAATCTTAACCCTTTTAGTTCACCCATTTCATGCAGACTATATCATTCGGTACAGACGGCTGGCGCGCCATTATCGCTAAAGATTTTACTTTCGATAACCTCACTGCTGTCACTCAGGCGACAGCACGATGGATTACTGATGAAAACGTAACCGCCAACGGTGTTGTAATCGGATATGATGCACGATTTATGGGTCGTGAGTTTGCTGAACATGTGGCATCCGTATTTGCGGCAATGCAGGTTCCGGTGCGGATCTCCTCCTCTATCTCACCAACGCCGGCTGTGAGCTGGGCTGCACTTCACTACGATGCTGTGGGAATTGTGATTACCGCCAGTCATAATCCGCCCAACTACAACGGGTTTAAGATTAAGGCACCGTTTGGCGGATCCGCCACTCCCGATCAGATTGCCGGCGTGGAAAAACGCCTTGGTCAGTACAATCCCGACATTGAAATCAAACCATACAGGGAGTGCCTTAAACTCGGTCTGATTCGCGAAATTACCATGACCGAACAGTATCTTAACGTGCTTAGAGAGCGTATTGACGTTGAAGCTATCCAAAAAAGCGGAATACGTATCGGCCACGATCCGATGTTTGGGTCAGGCATGGGGGCGATTAAAAAACTCCTCGGCGACCAGGTTGTGGAGCTTCATGCCGAAGTAAATCCGTCATTTAAAGGAGTTCCGCCAGAACCGATCGAGAAAAACCTCACCGAGTTCTCTGCGTTTATTCCCGGCAACAATTGCCAGATTGGAATTGCCAATGACGGGGATGCAGACCGTATTGCGCTTTTTGACGAAAATGGCACTTTTGTAGACTCCCATCGCATTCTGAGTCTGCTCGTTAAATATCTCCACAAGGAGAAAGGCCTCTCCGGCACGATCGTAAAAACATTTTCCACAACCGACATGCTCAACAAACAGGCTCAAAAATATGGCTTGCCGATTGAGGTGACGCCTATCGGGTTCAAGTATATCGCGGAAATGATTGTAAACGGGGATGTGATTGCCGGCGGTGAGGAGTCGGGCGGACTGTCGGTAAAAGGACATCTGCCTGAGCGTGACGGGCTTTATATCGGCCTGCTGATGACGGAGATGATGGTTAAATCGGGCAAGAAACTGAGTGAGCTGGTTCAGGAACTGTTTGACGAGTTTGGCGATCACGCCTACTACCGCAATGATCTTCACACCGAAGAGTCCAAAAAACAGGCGATGATTGGGCACTGTAAGCAGAAGAAGCTGACCCAAATTGACGGTAAAAAAGTAGCTGAATGGCAGTTTACAGACGGCATCAAGCAGATACTGGAAGATGGATCGTGGCTGCTGGTTCGTCCTTCAGGTACGGAACCGGTGCTCCGGATCTACGCCGAAGCCCCAACGGCGGAACAGGCAAGAGCGATGGTAGAGGATGTAACGCAGGTGGTGGATCAGTTTTAGAGTGTGGGGCAGAAGAGAAAAGGGTTATCGGCAAACAGAGCACATCTCCATAGTTAGAAGTTTTTAACAATACAGATACCTGATCCTAAATTGATTAAAATGAACAAATTCATAACGTTTCAGTAATCCGGTTATTGAAACGTTCACTGTTGAGTTCTATATCCGCGTAAGGTAGTCGAATTGCAGGATCTAATTTACTGAAGTTTATCTCTTCGAAAAAAATTCAAAGAGCGATGTAACATCACTCCGTTCCTAAAATGTGGTTTAAAGGCCATGAAAACATTCCAGATTGCACTCCTGATTTTCGTATTCATTCTTTCTCTGGGCTGTGATTCAAGCACATCATCTTTTGAGGATACAATACCTGTTTACGCATTGGAGACAACTGTAATTCCGGAAGGGAGTGGATCTGTACATCCATCCGGCGGCGAATTCACCTCACGTGACAGAATTGATATTGAAGCACGGCCATCAGATGGTTTTGTATTTGTGCGGTGGGATGGAGATATCACCGGTAACCGCAATCCCGAATCCGTTATCTTTAACTCAAACAAAAATGTGAGTGCCCACTTCACTGAGAGAGATTATTTATTGAATATTGAAATCAGCGGAGAGGGATTTGTTAGGGAGACTGTTATAGAAGATGGTTCTGATACCGGTGAAGGCTCCCAGAACAGATCCGGCAGAATAGTACAGCTGGAAGCAGCAGCGAAAGAAGGGTGGACCTTTCTTCGCTGGGAAGGAGACTTATCGGGCACAGAAAATCCTGCGCAAATTACTGTTGATGAAGAAAAAAGCGTCACTGCTGTTTTTGATCGCGATTTATCTGATGGCTATACAATTACAATCGAGATTGAAGGTGAAGGAACCGTTGAGAGAGATCCCAACAGAGAAAATTTCACTGAAGGAGATATCGTGCTTCTAACCGCTATACCCGATACGGGCTGGACGTTTTTTGAATGGCAGGGTGATCTGTCAGGGAATCAGCCATCTCTTGAAATTACTATTTCAGATAGTGTTGCAGCCACCGCCATTTTCCGTGAATTTACCAGCCCTCTCTTTAATGTTACGGAGCAGCCGTCAACAAGCGAAGCCGGCAGCACAATTTCTCCTTCTCCATCAGTAAAACTGACAGATAACCTTGGCGATCCGGTTCAGGGTGCAGCCATAAATGTATCGTTAAACCAGCACTCTTTTCACTCTTCAAGTACAACTGAAGCGGTAACTGACGCGGCCGGAATCGCAACGTTTGATAATCTCATCATAAACAGAGCCGCAAGAGGCTTTATCCTCACTTTTAGCACAGATGAATCCGACGTTCAAACCACATCCTCAAATTCATTTGAAGTAGCAGCGGCTGAAGCCGATCCCCAATCGAGCAGAGCCGAGATTACGGAAGAGGGTTCCGTTGGTGAATCAATTGATGTAACCATTTTCCTGGAGGATAATTTCGGGAACAAGATCAGGGATGCCGTCAACAGCCTTTCAGTTAAAGTGAGTGGAGCGAACAGCGCTACACCTTCGGTATCTGAAATCGGAGACGGCCGGTACGGGGCAACTTATACACCCACTCATTCGGGCACAGATATGGTCTCTGTCAGGCTAAACGGAAGTGAACTATCCGGGAGTCCTTATTCCATTGAAATCTCTGCCGGATCCCCCTCAGAAATCTTGGTAACTCAGCAGCCGGGTAATGTTACAGCCGGTAATGCAATTTCTTCCTCTCCCGCAGTACGTGTTGTTGATGGTTTTGGAAATGGCCTCGAAGGCGTGGATGTGGTTGTGACGCTTAACAAAGGTTCGTTTAGCGGTTCAAGCAATACAACAGCCGTTACCAACAGCGACGGTATTGCGCAATTTGACAATCTGGTTATTCATACCGCAAGCAATGGCTATGCCCTAATATTTCAGGCTAATGAGTTGAGTATCACATCAAGCCCGTTTAACGTGCTGGCAGCATCTGCTGATTTGAGCATGAGCAGTGCGGAGGTCCCCGATGGAACAACCGGTGAAGAAACCACGATCGAAATAACGCTGCTTGACCGATTTGGAAATGGTATCCCCGGAGCAGAAGATGACCTTTCTGTTGAAATCAGAAGAGCAAATCACAGAGATCTCTCCGTCAATCCATCCGAAGATGCGGGATTATATTTTGCGAGCTATGTACCGGCCAGAAAAGGATCAGACCAGGTGAATATAAGGTTTGACGGCACACAATTTGAAGGTAGTCCTTTCACCAGCGTTGTAACTCCCGCGGAGACCAATCCATCGAACTCCTCCGTATCTGCTTCCCCGGAAAATCTCAAATCTGGTGAAATTTCTGTTGTGACGGTTGAAGTGCGTGACAACAACGGTAATCCTGTTGGCGGGCTAGAAAGTGTGGATTTTAATATAAATCTGGACGGAAATGCATCTGCCGGATCAATTACAGAATCATCCACTCCGGGAACATACACCTTTAACGTATCCAGTATTTCCGTGGGCGATGTATCAGTAGCCATCACTGCAAATGGCGTTTTGCTTGATGATTCTCCTGTCATCACGTTTGAGCCCGGCATTCCCGCTGAAATGATTATTGAGGTTGAACCTGAAGATTCCCGGAGCGGTCAGCCTATTGAAGGCCCGCCAACTGTTCGTGTCTCGGACCAGTTTGGCCATAACATCCCTGGTGTATTGGTTACGGTTCGTGAACTTAACGGACACGAATTTTCAAGCGGAACTCTTAAAGTAGCTACAAATCAGTCAGGACTCGCTGTGTTCGATGATCTTGTAATCGTGACAAACGTACGATGGTTTACTCTCGTTTTCTCAGCAGACGGGGTTCAGGATAAAGTGTCTGAACGCTTCCGTGTTTCTTTTATAACCAGGAGCTCTGAGGATTAGGAATGAGGGGAAAAGAGAAAAGTGGAACGGTACCGGAAAGTTGTGATAGTTCGTGTTGCAAGGCCTCAGTTATTGGAATTGAGTTTCGTTTATTAAAGTAAATTCGTCAGCAATTATGTCATGCCACGCCCCGGCGTGGCATCTCCTGCCTTTGTCATGGACAGCAGATCACGTATCCCCCGCAGGGATCCCGTTGGGGAAGTGCGAGATGACCCACTTTTTAGACTGATTTCACCATCAGTTTTAATCGAACTCAGGTTAATTAATTTTTCCTGTGTTTAATTTGTTTTACTAAATTTTTTTACGGCCAGCAGATAGACTTGCAGGCCTATGATAGTGAACTTAAATCAAGGATCTATGCTTAATAAATCAGAACAGGTTAATGCATCGTTATTTCCTGTTATTCTTATAAACACCCCAATCCCGTCTCTTTCCAAAACCTGATCCCGCAGCTGTTCAGCATCGCAGGTTGGCAGTGAAATATTACCCCCAACAGAGTACGAGCTCTCAATTCGCGACAAGGCCGTCATACCGGAAATTCTTGCTAACTCCACATTATTGTTTACAAGAAGGCTTTGCAAAGTAGTTAGATTATGTAAATCATTTGTATTTAAAAGACGGCTGTTCTGCGATATATTCAGTGTACTCGCTTCATTGAGATTTTGAAGTCCCTCCAGTGTAAGCAGTGAGTCGTTATTGGAGATAGTCAGGTTGCCAATGAAATCAGCAAATTCGAGGCCTTCCATATTTTTGAGACTTTGGTTTTGGCTAAGTAGTATGTGTACAGGTGAAAATGGATCGGGCTCTAACTGAATATTCCCGAGACCTTTCAATGACTGAAGCCTTCTGTTTTGTGTGATATTGATGCTCTTTGTTGCACCAGGAGGCGCTAAAGTTTCCAGGCTTGAAAGTGCTTCAATGGATGAGAGGTTTTGGTTATTTTGGATATTCAATATTCCTTCCAGATGATTAAGGCTTTCAAGTCCGTTCAGGTTCTCCAGACTCCCATTATCGATTATGTTTAAACTGCCTGCCGACGTTAACCATTCAAGACCGGTCATATTCATAAGTAACGGATTATTACGAATAGTGAAGTTTATGTTCGTTTCAATAGCATTTGAAAGACCCGTAAATCCTGAAAACAAAGGGTTGTTCTGTAAACTCAGAGTGCTTACACTCTCAAGCCCGGAAAGGCCGTTGAGATTCGATAAAGACTCCAGGTTTAGCAGCTCAAGAGTCCCGATTGTAGTAGCATTTTGCAGGCCCACCAACGATTGTAAATTATCTGCATTCCGTATCCTCAGAGAGACGAACTCTGGAATGCTCTCCAGGCCAGTGAGTGACGTTAACACCGGTGTATTTTCTATTCTTAAGGCAATAAAATCTGAAACCTGAAGATTTTGAAGATGAGACAGCGTTTCAAGAGCCGGTAAGTTTACTACTTCAATAGCGGATAATTGATTGAAAGAGGGACGCTCGAGTTCCATTAGCTGTGGAAATATGGACAGGCTTTGTATAAGATCGAGATCGCTCAGCCATACACTACCAATTTTTGTCAATGAATCAAATCCGTATTCGCTGTTCAGAGCAGGCAATTCTCGTAAAGTGAGATACTTTACCGACTGAAGATTTTGAATTCCGTCAAGTGATGTGAGGGATGGCAGCTCCCGAACTACCAAATTTTCGAGCCCCGTTATACTTTCCATTCCGTTTAAATTTTCAATTTCAGGCAGCCGCAAAAGTGAAAATATATTTGTGGTCTTGATATTCGAGAATGCGCCCAGGTCCTGAATGGGTAAATTCCAGAGGTAGATATCACCGCTCACTCTGTTCAATCTGCCCAAAGCGGAAATATCCGTAAGCTGGCTATTATTTCGAATGTTCAGAGTTTGTACCCGGGACAGATTATTCAATCCCTGCAAATGTTGAAGTGAGCCCGTGTTCCAAATGGTTAGATTTCCAGTAACCGTTCTGAGACTATCCAGCCCTGACACACTTTGAATATCGTTACTTATCGTAAGCTGACCATTAATTGCACAAACACCTTCCAGTGCAGCTACATCACCATCATTAAAGATTACAGGGTTTCCGGACAGTTCATTGGCATTACCTGTAATATTAATGCTGCCACCAACACCTCCCCTGCCCTCCAGTTCCCATACAAAATCTGAAATTTCACAATGAGAAATGTTTGTGTTAAAGACGCTAAAATTTCTTTCTACTCGCTGGAGATTGCTGAACGTATTTAAACGTATAAGTTCAGGGTTATTAACAATTCGCACATCATTGCCAACTTCCACAATTTTATCAAATATATCGACATCAGAAAGTGATGGATTATTCTCAATTCGTATGTCCTGAATTGAACCGCTAATATTCTGTATAAGGCTTAATGATTGTAGAGCCTCATTATTTTCTATACGAAGACTTCCAACGTTTGAAATATTATTCAACCCTACTAGTGAGGAAAGATTAGGTGAATTTCTTA
>CAZKIZ010000171.1:0-3615 GCA_964552935.1 uncultured Rhodohalobacter sp.
CGGCGTTTTCGCAAAAAAACCAACGCTGTCAGATCCAGTGGGTGCTGACAGGTTCGACCGATATTTCATATGTGGCTAACACTATAAACAGTACATTTTTTATAAAAGAAATTCACAAACAACCAGAAGAACATTATGGCTAAGAAGAAAAAAAACGGTAGCGTGCGCGGCGGAATGGATGTAGACTCATTCCGGGAAGATATGAAACAACACTTGCGGTACACGCTTGCGAAAGATGAATACTCATCTACCGAATGGGATAATTACAGAAGCGTTGTATTAAGCGTTATGGACCGCCTGCACGACCGCTGGATTGAAACTCAGCAGGGTTACTATAATGAGGACAAGAAACGGGTCTATTACCTGTCCATGGAGTACCTGATCGGGCGCCTGCTAGATAACATGCTGGTTAACCTGGGCGTGCAGGATATTGCGGCCGAGGCCATGGAAGATATCGGGCTCGACTATGATAAGGTTCGCAGCGCAGAGTGGGATGCGGGACTTGGTAACGGTGGTCTTGGCCGCCTTGCAGCCTGTTTCCTGGATTCAATGGCCACGCTCGGTATTCCGGCGATGGGGTACGGCATACGTTACGATTACGGTATCTTTTACCAGGGTATCGAAAATGGATTTCAAATTGAGAAGCCGGATCTGTGGCTGCAGTATGGAAACCCATGGGATATTGTGAGGCCAAAAGTTCAGTATCCAGTGCCGTTTTACGGCGAGTCTGTAGCTTACCAAACTGAAGCCGGAGATGTTCGGTTTAGGCTTGAAAATACGCACCCGGTAAAAGCGGTGGCGTACGACACGCCCATTCCAGGATTTAAAAACAATGTTGTAAATAATTTAAGGCTCTGGAAGGCTGAATCATCCTCATCCATTGACCTGAAAAGCTTTAACCAGGGTCAGTATATTGACGCCGTGCGTGATACACAGCTGAATGAAAATATCTCGCGAGTGCTCTATCCGAACGATAAAATGTTTGTAGGACAGGAGCTTCGCCTGAAACAGGAGTTTTTCCTGGTGGCGGCTTCAATGGGGGATATTCTGCGCCGGTTCAAGAAGACAGAAGACGACTGGACAAAGCTTCCCGAAAAAGTAGCCATTCAGTGTAACGATACGCATCCAAACCTGGCCATTCCCGAGTTGATGCGGGTTTTGGTTGATGAAGAGGGTCTTGACTGGGATAAAGCGTGGGACATCACCGTCAAAACAATGGCCTACACGAACCATACGCTGATGCCGGAGGCACTTGAAAAATGGCCGGTATCGCTGATGAGAAATCTCCTGCCGCGGCATCTGCAGATTATCTATGAAATTAACCGCCGGTTTCTGCAATCCATCCAGGCTGATGTTGGCGATGACCGCGGGAAGATCAGCCGGCTCTCAATTATCGGTGAAGGCGAAGATCCTGTTGTGCATATGGCATCACTGGGAATTGTTGGATCGCATAAGATAAACGGGGTTGCGGCACTTCACAGCAACTTGATCAAGAAAACACTTTTCCGGGATTTCAACGACATTTTCCCTGAACGATTTACGAACAAAACAAACGGTATTACTCCCCGCAGATGGCTGCGGCAGTGCAACAGGGAGCTTGCCGATTTGATTACGGGAGAAATCGGGGAAGAGTGGATTACCAATCTGGATCAGCTTAAAAAGCTCGAAAAATTTGCGGATGATAAGGCGTTCATCAAAAAGTACGTCAAGATCAAGCAGAACAATAAACAGCGTATGGCTGACTATATCGAAGAGAAGCGCGGTATAAAAGTGAATACCAAATCGATGTTCGACATCCAGATCAAGCGGATACATGAGTACAAGCGTCAGTTAATGCTTACGCTCTACGCAATCACTCAGTATAACCGGATTAAGAATAATCCCGACGGCGATTTTGTGCCTAGAACTATTTTGGTGGCCGGTAAAGCCGCTCCCGGGTATACGCTTGCAAAACTTTTCATCAAGCTGATGAATGATGTGGGCGAAAAGATCAATAACGATCCCGATGTGGGAGATAAGCTCAAATTCCTGTTTCTCGAGAATTACAGCGTAACCCTGGCCGAGAAAATGATTCCGTCGGCGAACCTGTCAGAACAGATCTCAACGGCAGGAAAAGAAGCCTCGGGAACGGGTAATATGAAGTTTGCGCTGAACGGTGCATTGACGATCGGAACACTCGATGGTGCAAACGTTGAAATAAAAGAAGAGGTGGGCGACGAAAATATCTTCATCTTCGGTAATACTGTTGACGATGTAGATGCGCTGCGTCTCGAAGGGTATAATCCCTGGGATTACTACAATTCAAACAGCGAGCTGAAGAAGGCACTGGACCAAATTCGGGACGGCTTTTTTAATGATGATAAGGAGCTGTTCAACCCGATAATTGATTCACTGCTCGAAAAGGGAGACTATTTCCTGGTGCTTGCAGATTACGAAGCGTATGTGAAAAAGCAGGCTGAAGTAGACGAGCTGTATAAAGATCAGGTTGAGTGGAACCGCAAAGCGCTGCTGAATACAGCCCGGGTCGGGAAATTCTCATCAGATCGTACCATCCGCGATTATGCTGAAGAAATATGGGATGTAGAAGTGAAGTGAAACTGCACCTGAAAAATTGAAGGCAGGCCATTTGGCATGCCTTCAATAAATCTTATCCCTGGAGATGATATACAATGGAATTAACTGAGTTTTTAACTGCGCTGCAGGAGTTCCTGAACCTGCGGTTATTCGATTTGCAGAATCAGCCTGTCACCATTATGTCGTTTCTGGTGTTTTTTATCTTCCTCTCTTTATTCCTCTTTCTGGGTGCTTTTGTTCGGCGCATGTTGAGCGGAAAAGTACTGGATCGGTTCAATATAGAGTCCGGTCTGAAATACACGCTCTCCCGAATGTCGCAATATGTTATTGTGGTCATCGGTATTCTGCTCTCCTTTCAGTTTTTGGGAATCGATCTTACCGGTCTGGCCGTTATTTTTGGGCTATTATCGGTGGGGATCGGTTTTGGTTTACAGAACGTCACGGCGAATTTTATTTCGGGTTTGATTGTGATGTTTGAACGCCCAATTACGATAGGAGACCGGGTTGAGGTTGCAGGAGTTGAAGGGGATGTGATCGAAATTAACATACGATCCACCAAAATCAGGACTCTCAATAACATTTCAATAATTGTTCCAAACACGGAGTTTGTTTCCAATAACGTAATAAACTACTCTCATGGGGATTCCTCTTTTCGGCTTGATATCAATGTGGGGGTTTCATACTCGTCCGATCTGAATACCGTACTAAAGGCGCTTGATGAAGTTGCAAATGAGCACTCTAAAATAATGAAAAATCCACCCCACCAGGTGCACTTAACGGAGTTTGGGGACTCTTCCTGGGACATGCAGCTCAGGGTATGGGTGCCAAACGTAAAGGAGAGATATATTTTACGAAATGAACTCCACCAGGCGATTGTCCATAAATTTGCTAAGATGAATATCGAGATTCCATTTCCACAGAGAGATCTCCACGTTCGGTCGAGTGTGCCGCTTCCGGTGGATGCAAAACATAAGCAAAGCGATTCGGGGCCGAAATCCGAAAAGCCCAAAAATGATGAGTTTGATCAGCCCAAAAAATAGA